>NZ_JBSFJC010000053.1:0-57607 GCF_053597855.1 Kitasatospora sp. NPDC001225 | reverse complement strand
GCTGGTCACGGAGCTGGCGTGTGGGCATGGCTCTTCCTGCCGACGGGGTTGCCGTGGGCAGTCATGCCCGCCGTGGTCGGCCGAACACCCCGGGTGCCGCGGCGACCGGGTCGGCGTCCACCTCGCCCGCACCGCCGACCTGCCGGTCGCCCTGCTCGCCGTCTGGCGGGCCGGCGCCGCCTACGTCCCGCTCGACCCGGCCTACCCCGCCGAGCGGCTCGCCCACATGGCCGCCGACGCCCGCCTCGCGGCCCTGATCAGCGCCGACGGCCTCCCGGCGGCCGACGGGGTGCCGGTGCTGCGCCCGGACGCCGCCGCCGACGGACCCGAACTGCCCGAGCACGCCCACCCGCTGGACCCGGCGTACGTCATCTACACCTCCGGCTCCACCGGCCGCCCCAAGGGCGTCGAGGTGCCGCGCGGCGCCGTCGCCGCCCTGGTCACGGCCCTGGAGGCGAGCGGCGCCTACCGCGCCGAGCCCGGTGTGGTCGGCTGGAACGCCAGCGTCTCCTTCGACGCCTCCGTCCAGCAGTGGGCCCGGATCTGCCGCGGCGACACCGTCCTGGTGATCGGCGAGGAGCACCGCGCCGACCCGGCCCGGGTGGCCGCCCTGCTGGCCGAGCACGCCGTCACCGACCTCGACCTGACCCCCTCGCACTGGGAGCTGCTGCGCGAGCCGCTGGCCGGCGCCCGGGTGCCGCGGCTGTTCATGGGCGGCGAGGCCGTCCCCGAGCGCACCTGGCGCGAGCTGGCCGACGGCGGCGTCGACGCGCTCAACCTGTACGGGCCCACCGAGTGCACCGTCGACGCCGTCACCGCGCCGATCAGCGGCCCCGGACCGCACCTGGGCGAGCCGCTGCCCGGGGTGCGCCTGCACCTGCTGGACGAGAAGCTCGCCCCCGTCCCCGACGGCGTCGTCGGCGAGCTGTACCTGGCCGGGCCCGGCCTCGCCCACGGCTACCTCGGCCGCCCCGGACTGACCGCCGAACGCTTCGTCGCCGACCCGGTCGCCACCGGGGAACGCATGTACCGCACCGGCGACCAGGCCCGGCGCGGCGAGGGCGGCCGGCTGGAGTACGTCGGCCGGGTGGACCGCCAGGTCAAGCTGCGCGGCTACCGGGTCGAGCTCGGCGAGGTCGAGCACGCCCTGGCCCGGCTGACGGGCGTCCGGGCCGCCGCCGTCACCGTCCACGAGCCCGCCCCCGGCGACCGCCGGCTGGCCGGCTACGTCACCGGCGCCGTCACCGCCGCCGAGCTGACCGAGCGGCTGCGGGCCACCGTGCCCGCCCACCTGGTGCCCTCGGTGATCACCGTGCTGGACGCCCTGCCGCTCACCCCGAACGGCAAGGTCGACCTGGCGGCGCTGCCCGCCCCCGCCGCCGCCTCCGCCGCCGCCTCCGCCGCCTCCGCCGCCGCCTCCGCCTCCGCCGCGGAGTCGGGCGCCGGCGGACTGGCCGGGCAGGTCGCCGAGGTCTGGGGCACCGTGCTCGGCGTCACCGGCCTCCGGCCCACCAACGACTTCTTCTCGCTCGGCGGCCACTCCATCGCCGCACTGCGGGTCGTCCACCTGCTGCGCCGCCGCCTCGGCATCGAACTCCAGCTGCGCCACCTGCTCGACTCGGCCGACCTGGCCGCCTTCACCGCCACCGTCGAACGGGCCGTCGCGGTCGGCACCGCCGCCCCCCGGCCCGCCCTGACCGCCCGCGCCCGGGCGGCCGGCGCATGACCACCGCCCTGCGGGTGCGGCCCCGCGTCGAAGGGGACTGGCTGTTCGTCCCCGTGCCCCAACCGCACTGCCCGTACCGGCTAATCTGCTTCCCGCACGCCGGGGGCGACGCCACCGCCTACACCCCGCTGGCCCGTGCCCTCGCCCCGGTGGCCGAGGTCTGGGCGGTGCGCCCGCCGGCCCGCGGCGGCCGGCTCGGCCACCCGATGCCCGCGAGCTTCGACCTGCTGGTCGACGCCGTCCTGGAGGCCCTCGGCCCGCACCTGACCGGGCGGTTCGGCTTCTACGGGCAGAGCTTCGGCGCCCTGCTCGGCTACGAGGCCGCCCGGGCGCTGCCGGCCGGGCGGCGGCCCGAACTGGTCGTCGCCGCCTCCGCCTCGCCGCCCGCCGCGTGGGCCGGGGCGGATCGCCCCCAGTACACCGCCGACGAGCTGCTGCGCCTCGCCGGAATGGGGCAACTCGTCGAAGGCGAGGCCGAGTTGAAGGAGCACGCGCTGCGCGGCATCCGCACCGACCTGGACGTGGTCGACACCTACCGGCCCCGTCCGCACCCGCCGATCGGCTCCGCCCTGCACACCGTCGTCGGCGCCGAGGACCCGCTCCTGGCCGTCGGCGGCCTCGAAGGCTGGGCCGCCCACACCAGCGGCGGCTCCGGCCACCACGTCGTCCCCGGCGGCCACCTGCTCGCCACCGTCGACGGGCCCGGCCCGGTCGACCTGCTGACCTCCCTCATCGCGCGGCCCGGTGCCGCGCACCTGTCCCGGACGGAGCACTGATGCCCACCACCACCGCGGTCGACCTCACCGACCCCGACCTCTGGGCCCGGCCCGACACCCCCGCGCTGGTCGCGGAGCTGCGCCGGGAGTCCGCCGTCCACCGCACCGACACCGTCGACGACGGGCCGGTCTGGTCGGTGCTCTCCTACCGGCACTCCGCCGAGGTGCTGCGCAACGCCGCCGTCTACAGCTCCGAGCAGGGCTCGCTGCTCGGCGCCGGCGAGGGCAACGTCCCGGTCGGCTCCGGCCGGATGATGGCCCTCACCGACCCGCCCCGGCACCGCGAACTGCGCGCCCCCGCCAACCCGTTCTTCTCGCCCGGCGCCGTGCGCGGGGCCGCCCGGGGCATCGCCGGACTCGCCGCCTCGATCGTCGACCGGGCCGTCGAACTGGGCGAGGTGGACCTCGTCGACGCGGTCTCCGCGCTGCCGCTGTCCGTCATGTGCGACCTGCTGGACGTCCCCGAGGGCGACCGCGAGATGGTCGAGCGGGTCTGCGACGTCGCGTTCCTCGGCCGCACCCCCGAGGAGCGCCGGGCCGGCCACCAGCAGCTCATCCCGTACCTGCTGCACCAGGTGATGCTGCGGCGCAGCGACCCGCGCGACGACCTGATCAGCATGATGGCCACCTACCGGGTCGGCGGGAGGCTGCTGCCGATCGAGGACGTCGTCCTCAACCTGGACAACATCGTGGTCGGCGGCGTCCAGACCGTCCGCCACACCGCAGCGATGGGCCTGTACACCCTGGTCCGGCACCCCGAGCTGTGGCGGAGCCTCCAGCGCGGCGAGGTCGGCATGGACTCGGCGCTGGACGAACTCCTGCGCTGGACCTCGGTCGGGCTGCACACCCTGCGCACCGCGAGCCGGGACACCGAGCTCGACGGGCGCACCATCCGGCGCGGCGACCGGGTCGCGGTCTGGGTGTGGTCCGCCAACCGGGACCCGGAGGCCTTCGACCGGCCCGAGGAGATCCTGCTCGACCGCGCCCCCAACAAGCACCTCGCGCTCGGCCTCGGCGCCCACTACTGCGTCGGCGCGCCGCTGGCCAAGGCCGAACTCGGCGGCCTGTTCACGGCGCTGCTGGAGCGCGTCGCCGTGATCGAGCAGACCGGGCCGGTCGTCCACAACCGCTCGATCATCAACTTCGGCCTGGACCGCTTCCCGGTCCGCCTCACCCCGCGCTGAACCGCCGGGTGCCGAGCCGGCCGACGGGGTGGCCGACAGGGTGGCAGGCGGGGCGGCGGGCGGGGCGGCAGGCGGCAGGGCCCAACTGCCGCGTTCCTGCCGCGACTCCTGCCCTTCCGCCCCGCGGCCCGCCCCTACCTTCGAAGCAACCCGAGCGAAGCAAGCCGAGCTTCGAAGAAACCCGAAGAGGACACCATGAGCAACCCGTTCGAGGACGACAGCGCCGGCTACCTGGTCCTGGCCAACGACGAGAACCAGCACTCGCTGTGGCCGGTCTGGATCGACGTGCCGGCCGGTTGGACCACCGTCCACGGCGAGGACACCCGCCAGGGCTGCCTCGACTACATCGAGGCCAACTGGACGGACATCAGGCCCGCCAGCCTGGTCGCCGCCCTCTCCGCCCCCGCCGACCGGTGACCGCCGCCATGCCGACCTGGGAACTGAACCCCGGCCGCCCGGCCCTCGCCCACGCGCCGCGCACCGCGGACATGGGCGAGGCCTGCGAGTGGCTGCGCGAGAACGAGAGCGCGCTCACCGACGCCCTGCACCGGTACGGCACCATCTTCCTGCGCGGCCTGCCGGTCACCGGCACCGAGGACGTCGCCGCCGTGCGCGACGTCCTCATCCCCGAGCGCACCCCCTACCGGGAGAAGGCCACCCCGCGCAGCGACTACGGCAACGGCGTCTACTCGTCCACCGACCTGCCGCCGGTCCAGCCGATCCGGATGCACAACGAGAACAGCTACACCCTGACCTTCCCCGGCCGGCTGCTCTTCGCCTGCCTGACCGCCCCCGACGAGGGCGGGGCCACCCCCACCGCCGACTGCCGCCAGGTGCTCGCGCAGCTGCCCGCCCACCTGGTGGAGCGGATGCGGACCAACGGCTGGACGCTCACCCGCAACTACTCGGACTACATCTCGCTCGGCTGGCGCACGGCCTTCGCCACCGAGGACCGCGCCGAGGTCGAGGCCTACTGCAAGGAGAACGGCATCAGCTGCGAGTGGCTGGCGGACGGCAACCTGCGCACCACCCAGGTGCGCCCCGGCACCATCCGCCACCCGCGGACCGGCGAGCAGGTCTGGTTCAACCACCTCGCCTTCTGGAACGCGTGGTCGCTCGACCCGGACATCCGGGAGGCGATGACCGAGGAGTTCGGGCCGGACGGACTGCCGTTCAACACCGGCTTCGGCGACGGCGAGCCGCTGGAGCGCGCCGACGTCGACGCCCTCAACGAGGCCTACCACGCCGCCACCGTGCGGGAGCGCTGGCAGGTCGGCGACGTGATGCTGGTCGACAACGTGCTCTGCGCCCACGGCCGGGACCCGTACCGGGGCGGGCGCAAGATCGCCGTCTCGATGGGGCAGCCCCTGGAGATCCAGGACTGCCGGCCCACCGCGGGGCTCACCGTCTGACCGCCGTCCGACCCCTCGACCAGCCCGTGCCGTCAGTAGACCCGAGTAGAGGAAGCACCGTGATCCCGGTTTCGTACGCCCAACAGCGGCTCTGGCTGATCGACCAGATCGAGGGGCCGACCGCGCTGTACAACCTGCCGTTCGCCCTGCGCCTGCGCGGCGCGCTCGACACCGCCGCGCTGCGTGCCGCGACGGCGGACGTGGTCGCCCGGCACGAGGCCCTGCGCACGGTGTTCCCGGTGGCCGGGGGAGTCCCGGTGCAGCGGATCCTGCCGGCCGAGGAGGCGCGACCGCGCTTCCTGGCCGAGGACTGCGCACCGGCCGACTACCCGGCCCGCCGGGACGCCGCGGCCGCCGAGACCTTCGACCTGAGCCGCGAACTGCCCATCCGGGTCACGGTGTTCACCCTCTCCCCGACCGAGCACGTGCTGCTCGTGGTGCTCCACCACATCGCCAGCGACGGCTGGTCGCTCGGCCCGCTGCTGCGCGACCTCGCCGAGGCCTACCGGGCCCGGCTGGCCGGCGGCGCCCCCGACTGGGAGCCGCTGCCGATCCAGTACGCCGACTACGCGCTCTGGCAGCGCGACCTGCTCGGCGACGAGCACGACCCCGAGAGCCTGCTCGCCCGCCAACTCGCCCACTGGCGCGAGGCGTTGGCCGGGCTGCCGGAGGAACTGGAACTGCCGACGGACCGCCCCCGGCCGCCCGCCCCCACCGGCGCCGCCGACTCCGTCGACCTCGCGTGGGACGCCGGCCTGCACACCGCCCTGCTCGACCTCGCCCACACCCACCGCACCACCCTGTTCACCGTCCTCCAGGCCGGCCTGGCCGCCCTGTTCACCCGGCTCGGCGCCGGCACCGACATCCCGCTCGGCACCGGCCTCGCCGGACGCGCCGACGAGGCCCTGGACGACCTGGTCGGCTTCTTCGTCAACTCCCTGGTCCTGAGAGCGGACACCTCCGGCGACCCGGGCTTCGCCGAGCTGCTCGGCCGGGTCCGGGAGGCCCAGCTCGACGCCTTCGCGAACCAGGACCTCCCCTTCGAGCGCCTCGTCGAGGAGCTCAACCCGCCCCGCGCGCTCGGCCGCCACCCGCTGTTCCAGACCCTGCTGGTGCTCCAGAACCACGGCCAGGACGCCGAACTCGCCCTGCCCGGGCTGGAGTCCGCACCCGAACCGATCGGCCTGCGGGTCGCCAAGTTCGACCTCAACATCGGCATCGCCGAACAGCACGGCCCCGACGGCGCCCCCGCCGGGCTCACCGGCTCGATCGAGTACGCCGCCGACCTCTACGACCGCGCCACCGTCGCCGCCCTCGCCGAGCGGCTCGGCCGGCTGCTGGCCGGTGCCGCCGCCGACCCCCACGCCCCCATCGGCACCCTGGAGCTGCTCGCCCCCGAGGAGCGCACCCGCGTCCTCACCGAGTGGAACGCCACCGACACGCCCCGGTGGAGCGGCACCCTCGCCGAGTCCTTCGAGCGCCAGGCCGACCGCACCCCGCACGCCACCGCCCTCGTCCACGACGGCGGCACCCTCGACTACGCCGCACTCGACGCCCGCGCCAACCGGCTCGCCCACCACCTGACCGCCCTCGGCGTCGGCCCCGAGACCCCCGTCGCGATGCTGATGGAGCGCTCCGCCGACGTCGTCGTCGCCACCCTCGCCGTCCTCAAGGCCGGCGGCTGCTACGTCCCCATGCACCCCGGCCTGCCGCCCGAGCGGATGGCCGACGTGCTCGCCGACACCGGCGCCCCCGTGCTGCTCACCGACCGCGCCGACCCCGGCTTCCCGCACGGCGCCGCCGTGGTCCGCCCCGGCGACGAGGCCGGCGCCCCCGACCACCGCCCCGCCCTGCCCGTCCACCCGGACCGGCTCGCCTACGTGATGTACACCTCCGGCTCCACCGGCCGCCCCAAGGGCGTGGCCGTGCGCCACCGCGACGTCGTCGACCTCGCCGCCGACCGGCGCTGGCAGGACGGCCGCCACCAGCGCGTCCTGCTGCACTCCCCGCACGCCTTCGACGCCGCCACCTACGAGATCTGGACGCCCCTGCTGGCCGGCGGCACCGTCGTGGTCGCCCCGCCCGGCGCCCTCGACGCCACCGCCCTGCACGCCGTCACCGTCCGCCACGGCGTCACCGCCGTCTTCCTCACCAAGGCCCTGTTCGACCTCGTCGCCGAGCAGGCCCCGGAGACCTTCGCCGCCCTGCGCGTCGTCTGCACCGGCGGCGAGGCCGCCTCCGGCACCCTGCTGCGGCGCGTCCTGGACGCCTGCCCCGACCTGCTGCTCGCCCACGTCTACGGGCCCACCGAGACCACCACCTTCGCCACCCACCACCCGCTCGCCGCCGCCGACCTCGACGGCCCCCGGGTGCCGATCGGCGGCCCGCTGGACAACATGCGCGGCTACGTCCTGGACGCCCGGCTGCGCCCCGTGCCGCCCGGCGTCCCCGGCGAGCTGTACCTCGCCGGCGCCGGCCTGGCCCGCGGCTACCTCAACCGGCCCGGCCTGACCGCCGAACGCTTCGTCGCCTGCCCGTACCTGCCGGGCGAGCGGATGTACCGCACCGGGGACCTCGTCCGCCGGCGCGCCGACGGCGCCGTGGAGTTCCTCGGCCGGATCGACGGCCAGGTCAAGCTGCGCGGCTTCCGGATCGAGCTCGGCGAGATCGAGGCGGCGCTGTCCCGCCACCCCGCCGTCCGCCAGGTCATCGTGATCGCCCGCGAGGACCGCCCCGGCGACCTGCGGCTGGTCGCTTACTGCACCGCCGAGCCCGGGCTCACCCCGGACGGGCTGCGCGCCTTCGCCGGCACCGTACTGCCCGGCTACATGGTCCCCGCCGCGGCCGTCCTGCTGGACGCCCTGCCGCTCAACGCCAACGGCAAGGTCGACCGCCGCGCCCTGCCCGCCCCCGACCTCGCCGCCGACGACACCGGGCGCGCCCCCCGCGACGAGCGCGAACGGGTGCTCTGCGAGCTCTACGGCGAACTCCTCGGCATCGACGACATCACCATCGACGATGACTTCTTCGCCCTCGGCGGCCACTCCCTGCTCGCCACCCGCCTGGTCGGCCGGGCGCGCACCGAACTCGGCGTCGAACTCGCCATCGGCGACCTCTTCCAGGCGCCCACCGTCGCCGGGCTCGCCGAGCGGATCGCCGAGCGCGCCGCCGGCGCCCCCGCCCAGGCCCGCCCGGCGCTGCGGCCCGCCGTCCGGCCCGAGCGGGTGCCGCTCTCCTTCGCCCAGCGCCGCCTCTGGTTCCTCGCCCAGGCCGAGGGCCCCACCGCCGCCTACAACATCACCCTCGCCCTGCGGCTGCGCGGCCCGCTCGACCCCGCCGCCCTGGCGGACGCCCTCGGCGACACCGTCCGGCGGCACGAGGCGCTGCGCACCGTCTTCGCCGAGCACGACGGCACCCCGTACCAGCGCATCCTGGACGGGCCCGTGGCCCCGCTGCTCACCACCACCGACCGCCCGGTGGACGAACTCGCCCGGCACGGCTTCGACCTGGCCGCCGACCTGCCCGTGCACGCCTACCTGCGGCCCGAGGGCCCGGACGAGCACGTCCTGGTCCTGGTCCTGCACCACATCGCCGGGGACGGCGCCTCGCTCGGCCCGCTCTACCGCGACCTCACCGACGCCTACCGGGCCCGCCAGGGCGGCCACGCCCCCGACTGGGAGCCGCTGCCCGTCCAGTACGCCGACCACGCGCTGTGGCAGCACGGACTGCTCGGCGACGAGGACGACCCGCAGAGCCTGGCCGCCCGCCAACTCGCCCACTGGCGCGAGGCGTTGGCCGGGCTGCCGGAGGAGCTGGCACTGCCCGCGGACCGCCCCCGGCCGCCGGTCGCCAGCCACCGCGGCGCCGTCGTCCCGCTGGAGCTCGACGCGGACCTGCACGCCCGGCTCGCCGACCTCGCCGCCGAGCACGGCGCGACGCTCTTCATGGTCCTCCAGGCCGCCTACGCCACCCTGTTGCACCGCTTCGGCGCCGGCACCGACCTGCCGATCGGCACCCCGGTGGCCGGGCGCCTCGACGAGGCCGCCACCGATCTGGTCGGCTACTTCGCCAACACCCTGGTGCTGCGCACCGACCTCTCCGGCCGGCCGAGCTTCGCCGAACTGCTGCGCCGCGTCCGGGAGACCGACCTCGCCGCGTACGAGCACCAGGACACGCCGTTCGAGCGCCTGGTCGAGGAGTTCAACCCGGTCCGCTCGTTGGCCCGGCACCCGCTGTTCCAGGTGATGCTGACCTTCGCCGCCGCCGCCGAGGGCGGCCCCGCCTTCCCCGGCGTGACGGCCGCCGAGGAGCCGGTGGAGTACGGCACCGCCAAGTTCGACCTCAAGCTGGCGCTGACCGAGCGCCACCGCGCCGACGGCACCCCGGACGGGCTCGCGGGCGGGCTGGAGTACGCCACCGACCTGTTCGACCCGGAGACCGCGCAGCGGCTGGCCGACGTACTGGCCCTGATCCTGCGGCAGGCCGCCGCCGACCCGGAGCTCAGCGTCGCGGCGGCCGGGCTGACGCCCGCGGGCGGGGCGGCCGAACTCCGCCACTCCGCGGGGCCGTTGGCTTCTGAGGTGCCGCTGCTTCCGGCGGTGTTCGAGGAGCAGGCGGCGGCCACGCCGGAGGCGGTGGCGCTGGTGTGCGGTGACGAGGTGCTGACGTACCGGGAGTTGGACGCGCGGGCCTCCCGGCTCGCGGGCCGGCTGGTCGGTGCCGGGGTGACGCCGGGCGCGATGGTGGCGCTGGCGCTGCCGCGCTCGGTGGAGTCCGTGGTCGGGCTGCTCGCGGTGCTCAAGGCCGGCGGGGTCTACCTGCCGCTGGACGCCGAGTACCCGGCGGACCGCACCGCCTACACCCTGACGAACGCCGGGCCCGCGCTGGTGCTGACGGACAGCCGCTGGCCGCTGCCCGAACTGCTCGCCGAATTCCCGGTGTTGGACGTCACCGACGCGCCGGGTCCGGCGGAGTTCGCCAGGCCTGTCCTGGGCGGGTCGGACGCGGCGTACGTGATCCACACCTCCGGCTCGACGGGCCGCCCGAAGGGTGTGGTGGTCTCGCACGGGAGCATCGCCGCCCTGCTGGCCGGCCACCGGGCGACGCTGGTCGCGGACGCGGAGGCGGCGCACGGCAGGCTGCGGGTCGCGTTGACGGCTTCGCTCTGCTTCGACGCCTCGTTGGAGGTGGTGCTGTGGATGGTCGCCGGGCACGAGCTGCACCTGATCGGTGACGAGGTGCGCCGGGACGCCCGGCAGTTGGTCCGCCACGTCCACGAGGTCGGGCTGGACGCGCTGCACGTCACTCCGTCGTACGCCGAGCAACTGGTCGAGGAGGGGCTGCTGGAGGAGCCCGCGCCGAAGCTGCTGCTGCTCGGTGGCGAGGCCATCGGGCAGGGCCTGTGGAGCAGGCTGTGCGCGGCTCCGCTGACCTCCGGCCACACCATGTACGGGCCGACCGAGTCCACCGTGCACGCCCTCACCCGTCCGTTCGACGGCGCGGACCGGCCGGTGCTCGGCCAGACCGTCGCCGGAACCACCGGGTACGTGCTGGACGAGAACCTGAACCAGGCGCCGGTCGGCGTCCCCGGGGAGCTCTACCTGGCCGGCGCCGGACTGGCCCGGGGGTACCTGGGCCAGTCCGCTCTCACGGCCGAGCGGTTCGTCGCCAGCCCGTTCGTGGCGGGCGAGCGGATGTACCGCACCGGTGACCTGGTGCGCCGCGCCCGCGACGGCGAGCTGGAGTACCTCGGCCGCACCGACAACCAGGTGAAGATCCGCGGCTTCCGGATCGAACCCGGCGAGATCGAGGCCGTGCTGGCCGGCCACCCGGCCGTGCGCCAGGCCGCCGTGCTGCCCGACGACAGCGGCCGGCGCCTGGTCGCCTACCTGGTCGCCGACGGCCCCCTCGACGCGGCCGCCCTGCGCGCCTTCGCCGCCGAGTCGCTGCCCGGCTACATGGTCCCGGCCGCCTTCGTGGAGCTCGACGCCCTGCCGCTGACCGCCAACGGCAAGCTGGACCGCGCCGCGCTCCCGGCCCCCGACTTCGCCGCGCTGGCCGGCGGCCGGGCCGCCCGCACCCCGCAGGAGGAGATCCTCTGCGGCCTGTTCCGCGAGGTGCTCGGCCTCGACGTGGTCGGCGCCGACGACGACTTCTTCGAGCTCGGCGGCCACTCGCTGCTCGCCATCCGGCTGCTCAGTCGGGTCCGCGCGACGCTGGGCGCGGAACTCGGCATCCGGGACGTCTTCGAGGCGCCGACACCGGCCGGGCTCGCCGCCTGCCTCGGTTCGGGGGCGGAGCGTCTCGCGCTGACCGCCTACGTCGAGCGGCCGGAGCGGGTGCCGCTCTCCTTCGCCCAGCAGCGGCTCTGGCTGATCGACCGGATCGAGGGGCCGAGCGCCCTCTACAACTCGCCGCTGGCGCTGCGCCTGACCGGCGAGCTGGACCAGGCGGCGCTGGAACGCGCCCTGGGCGACCTGGTCGCCCGGCACGAGGTCCTGCGCACGCTGGTGGTGGAGACCGACGGCGAACCGCACCAGCTGATCCTGCCGGTCGGAGCGGCCTCGGTGCCCTTCGAGGTCCGGGACTGCCCGGCCGAGGAGGTCGGCGAGTCCGTCGACGCGGCCTCCCGCCGGCCCTTCGACCTGGCGGCCGAACTCCCGGTGCGCGCCCTGCTGTTGCGGGTCGACGCCGAGGAACACGTGCTGGTCCTGGTGCTGCACCACATCGCGAGCGACGGCTGGTCGACCCGCAAGCTGGTGCGCGACCTCGCCGCCGCCTACGCGGCGCGGACGGCCGGAACCGCGCCGCGACAGGCGCCGCTGCCCGTCCAGTACGCCGACTACGCGCTCTGGCAGCGCGACCTGCTCGGCGACGAGGCCGACGAGGAGAGCCTCTTCTCCCGCCAACTCGCCTACTGGAACGAGACCCTGGCCGGAATGCCGGAAGAGCTGGCGCTCCCGGCGGACCGCCCCAGGAGCGCCGCCGCCAGCCACCAGGGCGACCGGGTGGCACAGCTGCTCGACGTCGAACTCCACCGTGCGCTGCGGACCCTGGCGCGCGAGCAGCGGGTGACGATGTTCATGGCCATCCAGGCCGCCTTCGCCGCCCTGCTCACCCGGCTCGGCGCGGGCACCGACGTACCGATCGGCTCCGTGGTCGCCGGGCGCTCCGACGAGGCGCTGGACGAACTGGTCGGCTTCTTCGTCAACACCCTGGTGCTGCGCACCGACACCTCGGGCAACCCGAGCTTCACCGAGCTGCTGGCCCGGGTCCGGGAGACCGACCTCGGCGCCTACGCCCACCAGGACGTGCCGTTCGAGCGCCTGGTCGAGGAGCTCAACCCGACCCGCTCGCTGGCCCGGCACCCGCTCTTCCAGGTCGCGATGGTGCTCCAGAACAACGAGCAGGCCGACGCCTCCTCGTCCGGCCTGTGGAACGGGGTGCTGCCGGCCGCCACCGGGGTCGCCAAGTTCGACCTCAACGTGACCGCCCAGGAGCTCTTCGGCCCGGACGGTGAGCCCGCCGGGATCGACTTCGCGCTCGACTACGCGACGGACCTGTTCGACCAGGAGACGGCCGAGGCGATCGTCCGCCACTTCGCCGGCCTGCTGGCGGCGGCCGTCGAGCGGCCGGACACCCGGATCGGGGCACTGCCGCTGGTGAGCCCGGCGGAGCTGGCCGAACTGCTGGGCGGTGCCACGCCGTTGGCTTCGGAGGTGCCGCTGCTTCCGGCGGTGTTCGAGGAGCAGACGGCGGCCACGCCGGAGGCGGTGGCGCTGGTGTGCGGTGAGGAGGTGCTGACGTACCGGGAGTTGGACGCGCGGGCCGGACGGCTTGCGGGTCGGCTGGTCGGTGCCGGGGTGACGCCGGGCGCGATGGTGGCGCTGGCGCTGCCGCGTTCGGTGGAGTCGGTGGTCGGGCTGCTCGCGGTGCTCAAGGCGGGCGGGGTGTACCTGCCGCTGGACGCCGAGTACCCGGCGGAGCGTACCGGGCACATCCTGGCGGACGCCGAGCCGGCGCTGGTGCTGACGGACAGCCGCTGGCCGCTGCCCGAGGTGCTGGCCGAGCTGCCGGTGTTGGACGTCACGGACGTTCCCGGACCGGTGGAGTTCGCCAGGCCCGTCCTGGGCTGGGCGGACGCGGCGTACGTGATCCACACGTCCGGCTCCACCGGTCGCCCGAAGGGTGTGGTGGTCTCGCACGGCAGCCTCGCGGCCCTGCTGGCGGGCCATCGGGCGACGCTGGTCGCGGACGCGGAGGCGGCGCACGGTCGGCTGCGGGTGGCGTTGACGGCTTCGCTCTGCTTCGACGCCTCGTTGGAGGTGGTGCTGTGGATGGTCGCCGGGCACGAACTGCACCTGATCGGTGACGAGGTGCGCCGGGACGCCCGGCAGCTGGTCCGCCACGTCCGCGAGGTCGGGCTGGACGCGCTGCACGTGACTCCGTCGTACGCGGAGCAGCTGGTCGAGGAGGGGCTGCTGGAGGAGCCGGCGCCGAAGCTGCTGCTGCTCGGCGGTGAGGCGATCGGGCAGGGCCTGTGGACCAGGCTGTGCGCGGCTCCGCTGACCGCAGGCCACACGATGTACGGGCCGACCGAGTCGACCGTGCACGCCCTCACCCGGCCGCTTGACGGCGTGGACCGGCCGGTGCTCGGCCGGGCTGTCGCGGGGACCGCCGGGTACGTGCTGGACGAGCACCTGAACCTGGTCCCGCGTGGGGTGGCGGGCGAGTTGTACCTGGCGGGTGCCGGACTGGCCCGCGGGTACCTGGGCCGCGCCGCGCTCACGGCGGAGCGGTTCGTCGCCAGCCCGTTCGTCGCGGGTGAGCGGATGTACCGCACCGGTGACCTGGTGCGTCGTGCCCGGGACGGTGAGCTGGAGTACCTGGGCCGTACCGACGACCAGGTGAAGATCCGTGGTTTCCGGATCGAACTCGGTGAGATCGAGGCGGTGTTGGCGGCCCATCCGGCTGTCCGTCAGGCCGTGGTGACCGTTCGGGAGAGTGAGGACGGGGACCGTCGGCTGATCGCCTACTGCGCGGTGGCCGAGGACGCCGGCCCCGAGCTCGGTAGCGCGCTGCGCCGGTTCACCGCCGAGTCGCTGCCCGGCTACATGGTCCCGGCCGCCGTGGTGACGCTCGACGCCCTGCCGCTGACCGCCAACGGCAAGCTGGACCGGGCCGCGCTCCCGGCCCCCGACTTCGCCGCGCTGGCCGGTGGCCGGGCCGCCCGTACGCCGCAGGAGGAGATCCTGTGCGGTCTGTTCGCCGAGGTGCTCGGGCTGGACGTGGTCGGGGTGGAGGACGACTTCTTCGCGCTGGGCGGGCACTCGTTGCTCGCGACCCGGTTGCTCAGCCGGGTGCGCTCGACGCTGGCCGCCGAGTTGGCCGTTCGGGACGTGTTCGAGGCGCCGACGCCGGCTGGGCTGGCGGCCCGCCTGGGTTCGGGGGCGGAGCGTCTCGCGCTGACCGCTTACGTCGAGCGGCCGGAGCGGGTGCCGCTCTCCTTCGCGCAGCAGCGGCTCTGGCTGATCGACCGGATGGAGGGGCCGAGTGCGGTGTACAACCTGCCGCTGGTGCTCCGCGTGGCGGGCGAGCTGGACACCGACGCCCTCGGCTCCGCCCTCGGCGACCTGGTCGCCCGGCACGAGGTCCTGCGCACGCTGGTGGTGGAGACCGACGGCGAACCGCACCAGCTGATCCTGCCGGTCGGGGCGGCACCGGTGCCCTTCGAGGTCCGGGACTGCCCGGCCGACGAGGTCGGCGAGTCCGTAGACGCGGCCTCCCGCCGGCCCTTCGACCTGGCGGCCGAACTCCCGGTGCGCGCCCTGCTGTTGCGGGTCTCCTCGGAAGATCACGTGCTGGTCCTGGTGCTGCACCACATCGCCGGTGACGGCTGGTCGATGGGTCCGCTGCTGCGTGACCTCGCCGCCGCCTACGCGGCGCGGACGGCGGGTACCGTGCCCGGGTGGGCGCCGCTGCCCGTCCAGTACGCCGACTACGCGCTCTGGCAGCGCGAGCTGCTCGGCGACGAGGCCGACGAGGAGAGCCTCATCTCCCGCCAACTCGCCTACTGGAACGAGGCCCTGGCCGGAATGCCGGAGGAGCTGGCGCTGCCGGCGGACCGTCCGCGGGGTGCCGTCGCCAGTCACCAGGGCGGCCGGGTGGTGCTTCCGCTGGGTGCCGAACTGCACCGTGCGCTGGTGACGTTGGCGCGTGAGCAGCGGGTGACGATGTTCATGGCCGCGCAGGCGGCGCTCGCCGCCCTGCTCACCCGGCTCGGTGCCGGAACGGACATCCCGATCGGATCGGTGACGGCGGGGCGTTCGGATGAGGCGGTGGACCAGCTGGTCGGCTTCTTCGTCAACACGCTGGTGCTGCGGACCGACACCTCGGGCAATCCGAGTTTCACGGAGCTGCTGGCCCGGGTCCGGGAGACCCAGCTCGATGCGCATGCCCATCAGGACGTGCCGTTCGAGCGCTTGGTCGAGGAGCTCAACCCGGCTCGTTCGCTGGCCCGGCATCCGCTGTTCCAGGTGATGCTGGTCCTTCAGGGCGGTGGTGACACGGCGCCGCTGGACGCGACCGGGCTGGACGTCTCGGTCGAGCCGTCCGGTCGCGCGGTCGCCAAGTTCGACCTGAGTGTCGGCATCGGTGAGTCCTTCGGTCCCGACGGCGCGCCGGCCGGTCTGGAGTGCGTGGTCGACTTCGCGACGGACCTCTTCGACCGCGAGACGGTCGAGGCGATCGCCGTCCGGTTCGGCCGGCTGCTGGCCGCCGTCGCGGCCGGTCCGGACCTGCCGATCGGCAGGGCGGAGCTGCTGTCGCCGGAGGAGCGGGCCGAACTGATCGGTGCTGCGCGGCCGTTGGCTTCGGAGGTGCCGCTGCTTCCGGCGGTGTTCGAGGAGCAGGTGGCGGCCACGCCGGAGGCGGTGGCGCTGGTGTGCGGTGAGGAGGTGCTGACGTACCGGGAGTTGGATGCGCGGGCCGGACGGCTTGCGGGTCGGTTGGTCGGTGCGGGGGTGACGCCCGGTGCGGTGGTGGCGATCGCCTTGCCGCGCTCGGTGGAGTCGGTGGTCGGGCTGCTCGCGGTGCTGAAGGCGGGCGGGGTCTACCTGCCGCTGGACGCCGGGTATCCGGCGGAGCGCACGGCCTACACCCTGGCGGACGCCGAGCCCGCTCTCGTGCTGACCGACGACCGGTGGCCGCTGCCCGAACTGCTCGCCGAACTACCGGCGTTGGACGTCACGGACGCGCCGGGATCGGCACAGGGTCCCCTGATCGCTCTGGGCGCAGCGGACGCGGCGTACGTGATCTACACCTCCGGTTCCACCGGTCGTCCCAAGGGTGTGGTGGTCTCGCACGGCAGTCTCGCCGCTCTGCTGGCCGGCCACCGGGCGGGCATGATGGCGGGGGAGGGGAACCGGAAGTTCGCGCTGACGGCCTCGCTCTGCTTCGACGCCTCCTGGGAGGGCCTGCTGTGGATGGTGGTCGGGCATGAACTGCACCTGATCGACGACGAGGTCCGCCGGGACGCCGGGCAACTGGTCCGCCATGTGCGCGAGTCGGCGATCGACGTGGTGAACGCCACCCCGTCCTTCCTGGTCCAACTGGTCGAGGAGGGCCTGTTGGAGGCGCCGGCGCCGGGCGTCGTGCTGGTGGGTGGTGAGGCCGTCGGCCAGGCGCTGTGGACGCGGCTGCGGGAGACCCCGGGGCTGCGGGCGTACAACCTGTACGGGCCGACGGAGTCCACCGTGGAGGCCCTGGAGCAGCCGTTCGACGGTTCGGACCGGCCGGTGCTCGGCCAGGCCGTCGCCGGGACCGCCGGGTACGTGCTGGACGAGCACCTGAACCCGGTGCCCGTCGGCATCCCCGGCGAGTTGTACCTGGCGGGCGCCGGACTGGCCCGGGGGTACCTGGGCCGCGCCGCGCTCACGGCGGAGCGGTTCGTCGCCAGCCCGTTCGTCGCGGGTGAGCGGATGTACCGTACCGGTGACCTGGTGCGTCGTGCCCGGGACGGTGAGCTGGAGTACCTGGGCCGGACCGACGACCAGGTGAAGATCCGTGGCTTCCGGATCGAACTCGGTGAGATCGAGGCGGTGTTGGCGGCCCACCCGGCTGTCCGTCAGGCCGTGGTGACCGTTCGGGAGAGCGAGGACGGGGACCGTCGGCTGATCGCCTACTGCGCGGTGGCCGAGGATGCCACCTCCGAGCTCGGTGGCGCGCTGCGCCGGTTCGCCGCCGAGTCGCTGCCCGGCTACATGGTCCCGGCCGCCGTGGTGACGCTCGATGCCCTGCCGCTGACCGGCAGCGGCAAGGTCGACCACCGTGCCCTGCCCGAACCCGACCTGGCAGCATTCGCGCCGGCCGGTGGCCGGGCGGCCCGTACGCCGCAGGAGGAGATCCTGTGCGGTCTGTTCGCGGAGGTGCTCGGCCTGGATGTGGTCGGGGTGGAGGACGACTTCTTCGCGCTGGGCGGGCACTCGTTGCTCGCGACCCGGCTGCTCAGCCGGGTCCGTTCGACGCTGGCTGCCGAGTTGGCCGTTCGGGACGTCTTCGAGGCGCCGACGCCGGCCGGGCTGGCGGCCCGCCTCGGTTCGGGGGCGGAGCGTCTCGCGCTGACCGCTCACGCCGAGCGGCCGGAGCGGGTGCCGCTGTCCTTCGCGCAGCAGCGGCTCTGGCTGATCGACCGGATGGAGGGGCCGAGTGCGGTGTACAACCTGCCGCTGGTGCTCCGCGTGGCGGGTGAGCTGGACACCGACGCCCTCGGTTCGGCCCTGGGCGACCTGGTCGCCCGGCACGAGGTCCTGCGCACGCTGATCGAGGAGGAGGACGGCACCCCGTACCAGCGCGTCCTGCCGGCCTGGGCGGCCCGGGTGCCCGTCGAGCTGCTGCCCGAGGGCACCGCGCCGGAGGCCTGCACCGGGCGCCCGTTCGACCTGGCCGCCGACCTGCCGATCCGGGCCCACCTGATCCCGGCCGGGCAGGCCGAGTACCTGCTGGTCCTGGTGCTGCACCACATCGCCGGTGACGGGTGGTCGATGGGTCCGCTGCTGCGGGACCTCGCCGCCGCCTACGCGGCGCGGACGGCGGGCACCGTGCCCGGGTGGGCGCCGCTGCCCGTCCAGTACGCCGACTACGCGCTCTGGCAGCGCGAGCTGCTCGACGAAGCGGACCAGGACGGCCCGATGGCCCGCCAACTCGGCTACTGGCGCGAGGCGCTGGCCGATCTTCCGGAGGAGCTGGCGCTGCCGGCGGACCGTCCGCGGGGTGCCGTGGCCAGCCACCGGGGTGACCGGGTGGTGCTTCCGCTGGGTGCCGAACTGCACCGTGCGCTGGTGACGTTGGCGCGTGAGCAGCGGGTGACGATGTTCATGGCCGCGCAGGCGGCGCTCGCCGCTCTGCTGACCCGGCTCGGTGCGGGCACCGATGTGCCGATCGGTTCGGTGACGGCGGGGCGCTCGGACGAGGCGGTGGACCAGCTGGTCGGCTTCTTCGTCAACACCCTGGTGTTGCGCACGGACACCTCGGGCAATCCGAGTTTCACGGAGCTGTTGGGCCGGGTCCGGGAGACTCAGCTCGATGCGCATGCCCATCAGGACGTGCCGTTCGAGCGCCTGGTCGAGGAGCTCAACCCGACCCGCTCGCTGGCCCGGCATCCGCTGTTCCAGGTGATGCTGGTCCTTCAGGGCGGTGGCGACACGGCACCGCTGGACGCGACCGGGCTGGACGTCTCCGTGGAATCGTCCGGTCGTGCGGTCGCCAAGTTCGACCTGAGTGTCGGCATCGGTGAGTCCTTCGGTCCGGACGGCGCGCCGGCCGGTCTGGAGTGCGTGGTCGACTTCGCGACGGACCTCTTCGACCGGGAGACGGCAGAGGCGATGGTCCGCCACTTCGCCGGCCTGCTGGCGGCGGCCGTCGAGCGGCCGGACACCCGGATCGGGGCGCTGCCGTTGGTGAGTCAGGAGGAGCGGGCCGAACTGCTCGGTGCTGCGCGGCCGTTGGCTTCGGAGGTGCCGTTGCTTCCGGCGGTGTTCGAGGAGCAGGTGGCGGCCACGCCGGAGGCGGTGGCGCTGGTGTGCGGCGAAGAGGTGCTGACGTATCGGGAGTTGGATGCGCGGGCCGGACGGCTCGCGGGTCGGCTGATCGGTGCCGGGGTGACGCCCGGTGCGGTGGTGGCGTTGGCGCTGCCGCGCTCGGTGGAGTCCGTGGTCGGGCTGCTCGCGGTGCTCAAGGCGGGCGGGGTGTACCTGCCGCTGGACGCCGGGTACCCGGCGGAGCGCACGGCCTACACCCTGGCGGACGCCGAGCCCGCGCTGGTGCTGACCGACGACCGGTGGCCGCTGCCCGAACTGCTGGCAGAGCTCCCGGTGTTGGACGTCACGGACGCGCCGGGATCGGCACAGGGTCCCCTGATCGCCCTGGGCGCAGCGGACGCGGCGTACGTGATCTACACCTCCGGCTCGACCGGCCGCCCGAAGGGTGTGGTGGTCTCGCACGGGAGCCTAGCCGCCCTGCTGGCCGGCCACCGGGCGGGCATGATGGCGGGGGAGGAGAACCGGAAGTTCGCGCTGACGGCCTCGCTCTGCTTCGACGCCTCCTGGGAGGGCCTGCTGTGGATGGTCTCCGGGCATGAACTGCACCTGATCGGCGACGACCTGCGCCTCGACGCGGCCGCGCTGGTCCGCCACCTCGGCTCGCACGGCATCGACGTGGTGAACGCCACCCCGCCCTTCGTGGCCCAACTCGTCGAGGAGGGACTGCTGGAGGCGCCGGCGCCGAGCGTCGTGCTGGTGGGCGGCGAGGCCGTCGGCCAGGCACTGTGGACGCGACTGCGGGAGACCCCGGGGCTGCGGGCGTACAACCTGTACGGCCCGACCGAGTCCACCGTGGAGGCCCTGGAGCAGCCGCTCGACGGCTCGGACCGCCCGGTGCTCGGCCGGGCTGTCGCCGGGACCGTCGGGTACGTGCTGGACGAGCACCTGAACCCGGTCCCGGTCGGCATCCCCGGGGAGCTGTACCTGGCGGGCGCCGGACTGGCCCGGGGGTACCTGGGACGCGCCGCGCTCACGGCGGAGCGGTTCGTCGCCAGCCCGTTCGTCTCGGGTGAGCGGATGTACCGCACCGGGGACCTGGTGCGCCGGGCCCGGGACGGTGAGCTGGAGTACCTCGGCCGTACCGACGACCAGGTGAAGATCCGCGGCTTCCGGATCGAACTCGGCGAGATCGAGCAGGCGTTGACGACTCACCCCGAGGTCGCCGCGACCGTCGTCCGGCCGGACGACAGCGGCACCCGACTGGTCGCCTACCTGGTCACCGACCGCCCGCTCGACCCGGCCGGACTGCGGGCCTTCACCGCCGAGCGGCTGCCCGCCCACATGGTGCCCGCCGCCTTCGTCGCGCTGCCCGCCCTGCCACTGACCGGCAGCGGGAAGGTCGACCACCGCGCCCTGCCCGCACCGGAGTTCGCCGCCCACCCGGCCGGCCGCCCGGCCCGCACCCCGCGCGAGCAGCTGCTCTGCACCCTGTTCGCCGAAACCCTCGGCCTGGAGCGCGTCGGCATCGACGACGACTTCTTCGATCTGGGCGGGCACTCCCTGCTCGCCATGAAACTGCTCTCGCGCGTCCGCACCGCCCTCGGTGTCGATCTCGGCATGCGGGCGCTGTTCGAGGCGCCCACGGTGGCCGGGCTGGACGGCCGGCTCGACCAGGGCCCGGCGGCCGACGCCCTGGACGTGCTGCTGCCCCTGCGCACCGGCGGCGACCGGCCCCCGCTGTTCTGCGTCCATCCGGCGGCCGGCATCAGCTGGGTCTACTCCGGGCTGCTGCGCCACCTCGACCCGGGGCAGCCGGTGTACGGCCTCCAGGCCCGCGGCCTGCGCGGCGGGGCGCCGGCCAGCGTCACCGAGATCGCCGAGGACTACGTACGGCAGATCCGCGCCGTCCACCCGTCCGGCCCGTACCACCTGCTGGGCTGGTCCTTCGGTGCGGTGGTCGCCCAGGAGATGGCCGTCCGGCTCCAGGCCGAGGGCGCGCCGGTCGGGCTGCTGGCCCTGCTGGACGGCGGCCCGGCGGTCCGCACCGATGCCGCCCCGCCGTCGGAACCCGCCGACACGGTGGACGAGTTGCTGCGCTCGCTGGGCTACGACCCGGCGGACGGCAGCGGCCAGGCCGACCTGGCGGCGGTGCTCGGCGAGGCCGCGCACGTCCTGCCCGAGGTGTTCGACCGGCACCGCAAACTGATGGCCGAGCACCGGCCCCAGCACTACCGGGGCGATGCCGTCTTCTTCGGCGCCACCCTCGGCAAGCCGGCCGACTGGCCGTACGAGGAGGCCTGGCGGCCTCACCTGGACGGGCTGATCGAGGGCCACCGGCTGCCGTTCGGCCACGGCGACCTGGCTCGGCCGGAGCCGCTCGCCCGGATCGCCGCCGTCCTCGCCGACAAGCTGCGGCCCGAGAGCGCCGGCATCACCGACAACGCAGGCACCACCGACAGCGCCGGCACCACCGACAGCGCACGCACCACCGACAACGCCGGCACCACCGACAACGCCGGCACCACCGACAACGCCGAGAAGTCCCAGAACACCGAGAAGTCCGGAGCGTGAGCCGCGATGACCACCACCGTCCCGATCGAGTCACCGGCACCGCCGGACCGGCCGCGCAGCAGGTGGGGCCTGTGGGCCCACGGGGACTTCCGCCGGCTCTGGATCGGTGAGACCACCAGCAACTTCGGCACGGCTGTCGGGAGCGTGGCGCTGTCCCTGGTGGCCGTGGTCACCCTGGGCGCCAGCCCCCTCGCGGTGGGCGTGATCAACGCGGCCGCCTGGCTGCCCTGGCTGTTCCTCGGCCTGCTGGCCGGCGCCTGGGTGGACCGCTGGCCCCGGCTGCGGGTGATGCTGGTCTGCGACCTGCTGCTGCTCCTCCTCTTCGGCAGCGTGCCGGTGGCCAGTTGGCTGGGGGTGCTGTCGCTGGCCCACCTGGTGGTGGTGGCCCTGCTGACCGGGGCGGTGAAGGTGTTCTTCTCCACCGCCTACGGCGCGGTGCTGCCCACCCTGGTCGGCAAGGCCGACCTGCTGGAGGCCAACGTCAAGCTGCGCTCCGGCGCCTCGGCGGCCGAGATCGCCGGCCCGGGCGCGGCCGGTCTGCTCTCCCAGGCGTTCGGCGCCGCCAGCGGGATGTTCGCGGACTCGCTCACCTACCTGGTGTCGGCGGTGTTCCTGCGGCGGATCAGGACGGAGGAGCGCCCCCCGCCGGTGTCCGAGCGGCGCGGCATCCCGCGCGAGATCGGCGAGGGCGTCCGGTTCCTGCTGCGCGACCCGTACCTGCGCACGTTCGCCTGCTTCGCGGCGGTCGGCAACCTGGGGCTGAACGGCATCCAGGCGGTGCAGACGGTCTTCCTGGTGCGCAGTGTGGGGCTCGAACCGGGCGCGGTGGGCGGGGTGTTCGCGCTGGTGAGCGTCGGCGGACTGGCCGGCGCGATGCTGGCCGGACGGGTCGCCCGCAAGCTGGGCAGCGCGCGTGGGCTGCTGGTCTGCGAACTGGTGGTCGCGCCCTTCATCCTGCTGCTGCCGCTGGCGGGCGACCGGCTGCCGCTGGTGGTCAGCGCGCTCGCCTGGGCGGTCGCGGTCTGCGGGGTGGTGGCGGGCAACGTGCTCGCCGGCAGCTTCTCCCAGGGCTACTGCCCGCCCGCGATGATCGGCCGGATCCGGGCCAGCTCCGCGACCCTCAACTACAGCGCGATCCCGGTGGGCGCCCTGCTCGGCGGCTACCTCGGCGAGGCGATCGGCGCCCGCAGCACGATCTGGCTGATGGCGGGCGTGCTGCTGTCGGCGGGCGCGGTGCTGCTGGCCAGCCCGCTGCGCGGCCTGCGCGACTTCCCGACCCGGCCGCCGGCCCCCACGGCCTGACCGGCCCCCGCCTGCACCGCTCGCACCGCCCGTACTGCCCGTACCGCCCGTGACGCCCCTGCCGCCCGTACCCGACTTCCGAGGAGCTTCCGATGGCCCGCACCGCCCGCCCGCGCCACTACCTGATGTGCCGTCCGACCCACTTCGACGTCACCTACGCGATCAACCCCTGGATGGACCCGGCGAAGCCGGTGGACACCGACCTGGCCGTCGCCCAGTGGGAGCGGCTGCACGCCCTGTACGGCGAGCTCGGCCACCGGGTCGACCTGATCGACCCGCTGCCCGGCCTGCCCGACATGGTCTACGCGGCCAACGGCGCCACCGTGGTGGACGGCAGGGTGCTCGGGGCGCGCTTCCGCAACACCGAGCGGGCCGCGGAGGGCCCGGCCTACCTGGAGTGGTTCCGGGCCCGGGGCTTCGAGACCCGCGACCCGGAGTACGTCAACGAGGGCGAGGGGGACCTGCTGACGACCGCGAGCTACGTGCTGGCCGGGCGGGGCTTCCGCAGCGTGGCCGACGGGCACGCGGAGGCGCAGGAGTTCTTCGGCCGCCCGGTGGTCGGCCTGGAGCTGGTCGACCCGCGCTTCTACCACCTGGACACCGCGCTCGCCGTGCTGGACGGCGACGAGATCATGTACAACCCGGAGGCCTTCTCGGCCGGCAGCCGTGCCGTGCTGCGGCGGCTGTTCCCGGACGCGCTGCTGGCGGACCGGGCCGACGCGGAGGTGTTCGGCCTCAACGCGATCAGCGACGGCCTGCACGTGGTGCTGCCGGAGGCGGCCGTGGGACTGGCCTCGCGACTGCGCGAGCGCGGCTTCCGGCCGATCGGGATGGACCTCAGCGAGCTGCTCAAGGGCGGCGGCAGCGTGAAGTGCTGCACCCTGGAGATCCGCGCGACGGCCTGAGCGGGCGGCCTGAGCGGGCGGCCCACCGAGCACCGGTGATCATTGGTGATCACCGGTGCTCGACTGTAGATCGACCGTTGAACGCTCCCGGCCAGACTGGTGCCACACCACGACGGAACCCCTTCCCAGCAGGGAAGCGAGCCGAGGAGTACCAGAGATGACGCAGCGTCCGGCCACCACCATCCGCACCCGCCTCCGGCTGTTCACGGTCGGCCTCGGGGTGACCGTCGCCCTGGGCGCCGGCCTCTCGGTGACGGTCGCCGGGGCGGCGGCCGACGCCGGGGTGGCGACGGTGGTGAGCGGCGGCGGCGCGACGCCGACGCCCACCCCGACCCCCACCCCGACCGGCGGCAACGGCGACTGGAACAGCACCGGCTCCTGAACATCGGCTCCTGAGCACACCGGTTCCTGAACGCACCGGTTCCTGAACGCACCGGAACCGCCAGCAGGATCGATTCCTCAGCAGCCCGAGGAGAGCCGGTCGGCGGCCCGCCGGACCGCCCGGCCCGACGGGGTCGACGGATCCGGACCCTCGGCCCGGGGCAGCAGCCCCGCCACCTCCGCCGCCTCCGGCAGCCCCAGCCGGACGAAGATCCGGTGCGCCTCCCGCAGCCGTCCGTACGCCTCGGCCTCCCGCCCGAGGTCGGCCAGCGTCCGGCCCAGCACCAGCAGCGCGTGGCCCTGGTCCCGCTCGGCACCCAGCTCCTCGCACAGCTCCAGCGCCTGCCCGGCGTGCTCCAGCGCCTCCTCCGTCCGGCCGAGCGAGCGCAGACTGTCCGCCATCCGGTAGCGGGCGTGCCCGGCCCGGGCCCGCAGACCGGACGCCGAGGCCACCGCCAGGCACTCGCCGAACCAGGTGACCGCCTCCTCGTGCCGCCCCAGCCCGTGCAGCGCCAGCCCCAGCACGTACAGCGTGTACGCCCGGCCCGGATCGTCGTTCCGGGTCCGCAGCTCGGCCAGCGCCTCGTGGCAGATCGGCACCGCCTCGGCGGCCCGCCCGCTGCGCACCCGGGCCAGCGCCGCGTTCACCGTCGTCACCAGCGCCCCGGAGCGGTGGCCGAGTTCGCGGGCCAGCAGCAGCGCCTCGTCGTAGTGCCCGACGGCCTCGTCGTAGCGGCTGAGGAACTGGCAGACCAGGCCGAGGTCGTTCAGCGCCTGGCGCAGGATCACCGTGTCGCCCGCCGCGCGGGAGGCGGCCACCGCCAGCCGGGAGGCCTCCTCCGCCTCCTCCAGCCGGGTGGCGGCCAGGGCGACGTTGCCGCGCAGGAAGTGCGCCCGACCAGCTGCCCGGTGGTCGGCGCGGTGGACCGCGGCGGCGGCCAGGGCCTCCGCGGTGGTGGCCAGCTGGCGGCTGGGCGGGGCGAGGACGAACGGCGTGAGCGCGATCAGCAGGTCGATCGCGGCGCGCAGCGGGTCCGTGGTCGGTCCGTCGGAGGGGTCCGGTGCCGGGCTGTCGGAAGGCCCGCCGGTCTGGCCGTCGGTGTCGTCCGCGACGCTCCAGCCCGCCACCTGCGCGGCCAGCGCGATCGCCCCGGAACCCTCCGCCTCGGCCCAGGCCCGCGCCCCGTCCGGGCCGTCCAGCGGGACGCCCGCGCTGCGGGCCGGCCCGAGTGCGCCGGCCGCCGGATCCCCGGGGACGGCGTGCTGGAAGGCCGAGCAGGCGGTGGCCAGCAGGTGGTCCAGCATCCGGTCGCGGGCCGCGACGGCCGCGCCGGGATCGTCCGGACGGCGTCGGGCGAACGCGCGCAGCAGGTCGTGGAAGCGGTAGCGGCCGGGGAAGGGCGACTCCATCATCGCCACGTCCACCAGGGCCTCCAGCAGGTCCTCGGCGTCGTACTCGTCCAGGTCCAGCAGGGCGGCCGCGGCCTGCAGCCCGAGGTCAGGCCCGTCCACCGAGGCGGCCAGCCGGAACGCCCGGGCCTGGGCGGGCGTCAACTGGCGGTAGCTCAGTTCGAAGGCCGCCGCCACCTCCAGGTCGCCGATCCGCAGCTCGTCGATCCGCCGCCGCTCGACCGCCAGCCGGCGGCCCAGCGTCTGCACCGTCCAGCTCGGCCGGGCCGCCAGCCGGGCCGCCACGATCCGGACCGCGAGCGGGAGGTGGCCGCAGACGAGCAGCAGCTCCCGGGCGGCCTGCGCCTCGGCGGCCAGCCGCTCGGCGCCGATGGTGCGGCCCAGCAGTTCGAGCGCCTCCTCGGGTTCGAAGACGCCGAGGTCGGCCTGGACGGTCGCGGGCAGGCCGGACAGCCGGGTCCGGCTGGTGGTGAGCACGGCGCAGCCGACCGCACCCGGTAGCAGCGGTCTGATCTGTGCGGTGTCGTGGACGTTGTCGAGCACCAGCAGCAGCCGCCGGCCGTCCACCGCCGAGCGGAACAGCGCCGAGCGGGCGTCCAGCCCCTCCGGCACCGCGTCGGCCGGCACGCCGAGCGCCACCAGGAAGCCGCTGAGCACCGCCTCCGGATCGGCCGGGGTGGCGTCGGCGCCGCGCAGGTCGACGTAGAGCTGCCCGTCCGGGTAGGCCTCGCGCACCCGGTGGGCGACGTGCAGGGCCAGCGCGGTCTTGCCGACCCCGCCCATGCCGACCACGGTCGCGATCACCAGCGCCTGCTGGCCCGGTGCGCCGGGGTTTCTGTCGGGCGCCCCTCCGTGCGCCCCGCCGAGAGCCTTGCCCAGCCGTTCGACCAGGACCGAGCGGCCGGTGAAGTCGGCCGCGTCGGGCGGCAGTTGGGCCGGTCTGGGGGTCGGTGTGCTGCTCCCGGCCGGGGCGGTGTTCCCGGCCGGTGCGGCGGCGGGGGCGTTCGGCGCCGCCGGTCCGGTGGGCGGGTCCGGTGCCTCGGCCCCGGGAGCGGCCGGCTCCGCCGGACCGGCGGCGGCCGGGCCCGGGACGAGCGCGGCGGGGACGAGCGCGACGGAGGGTGCCGGGGCGGCGAGCGACGGGTCCCCTTCCAGGATCCGCTGGTGCAGCAGGTCCAGCTCCGCCCCGGGCGCCACCCCCAGTTCGGCCAGGAACAGCTGACGCGCGCCCCGGAACACGGCCAGCGCGTCCGCCTGCCGCCCGGCCTGGTACAGCGCCCGCATCAGCAGCCCGTACGCCCGCTCGTGCAGCGGGTGCTCGGTGGTCAGCGAGGTCAGCTCCGGGATGCACCGGGAGTAGCGCCCCAGCGCCAGGTCCAGGGCGATCCGCTCCTCCAGCAGGGTCAGCCGCAGCTCCTGGAGCCGCTGGCGCTGCCGCTGCGCGAACGGCCCGGGGATGCCGGCCAGCGGCTCGCCCTGCCACAGCTCCAGGGCCTGGTTCAGCAGGTCGCGCGCCTGCTGCGGCTCCCCGGCGGCCGCCGTGCGCTCGGCCTGCGCCGCCAGCTCCTCCGCCTGCGCCGCGTCCACCGCGTGCTTGGGCAGCACCAGCCGGTAGCCGTCCCCGACCGAGGTCAGCACGGTCGGCGCGTCCGGCGCCTCGCCGTGCAGGACCTTGCGCCACCGCCAGGCGTAGGTGCGCACCGTCGTCATCGCGGTGCCCGGCGGCTCCTCGCCCCACAGGGCGTCGATCAGGTCGGTGGCGCTCGCGCCGTGGCCGGGCCGGAGCAGCAGCACCGCCAGCATCGCCTGCTGCTGGGGGCTGCCCACCTTCAGTACGGTCGCGCCGCGCTGCGCCCGCATCAAGCCCAGCACCGAGAACCGGAAATCATCCATTCCTGCACCTGCCCGCTTCATGTGCTCGCCCCCGCCCGCACGTGCCACCCCCGAATTGGTGAGTCCCTATCAACCCACGGGACCTGGCGGGATGTCGAGAGATCGTCGACCCGGTGGTGATCCGGTGTTGATCGGCCGTCGCCACAATCGGTGATGTGGCGCCCGCAGTCGGCCCGGCCCCTCACCGCCGGACCCGCCACGTCCCCGGTCGCCCGGCCGCCGACCGGCGACCCCCACGGCTCTCGGAGGCGGACGCCCATGAACACGGACCGGAACAGCGACCTGAGCACCGGCCGGAAAGCGGATCCGCACGCGGAACCGAGTACGGCGTCGAGCACGGACCTGAGCACCGACCGGGTCACGGACCGGCAGGGCGGACTGGACACCGACCTGCTCCACCGCCTGCTCGACGTCGACCTGGCCGACGGACCCGTCGAACTGCTCCACCGCGCCCGCGGCGAGCGCCACCTCCCGTACCTGGTGCTCGCCGCGCTCGCCCGGGAGGACGTCCGGATGGGCGCGCACGCCCGGGACGAGCTGCGGCGCGCCCGCGACCGGGTCGAGTGTTACGCCCGGGTCGCCCGCGACCTCGCCGTCGCCACCGGGGTCCGCCCGATCCGCGACCTGCCGCTGGCCGGCTACTACCCGCCCGACCTGCCCCGGCCGCTGGCCGAGCTCAGCCTCGTCAGCCCCACCGAGGCCTCGCTCTGGCAGGCCGTCAACCGGCTGGTCACCGACCACCCGGTGGAGTCCGTGGAGGTCACCCTGCTCGGCGAGCGCCCCCGGCACACCGCCGTCACCCTGCGCTGGCCGGCCGGGGACCCGCTGCTCGACCCGTGGTACCAGGTGCGGGTCGCGACCGCCGCGCTCCCGGGCGACCTCGCCACCGTCCCGGTCCGCCCCTACCTGGCCGCCGACGACCACGTCGAATGCCTGATCGCCCTCGCCGAGGAAGGGCTCGGGCGCACCTTCCTCGCGGGCGACGTGATCGACGTGGCCCGGCTCGCCGGGCAGCCCTTCGAGCCCGTCGAGACCGCCGCGGTGGTCGCCGCCTACCGGCTCGCCCCGGAGGCCGCCGCCCTCCTCGACCTCGCCGCCGAGCACGTGCCGCTCGGCGCCCTGCGGGACGTCCGCACCGTCCTGGAGGCCGAGGTCGCCCCCGAACTCCGCCGTCGGACCTCTGCCGGCACCCCGCCGTGCCACGGCACCTCGCCGCGCCACGGCACGCTGCTGCGCCGCACCGTCATCCGGCACCAGTGGGACGAGGCGCTGCTGCTCCCGGCCGGCGACGCCACCCTGCTGCTCACCCCGGTCGCCGACTACCTGCTCGGCCCCGAGGGCACCCGGCCGACGGACCGCGAGCGCACCGCCGCCCTCGCCGCCCTGCACGCCTGGGACGCGACCCTCCCCGGCAGCCCGGACGGGGCCCCGTGCACCGGCCTGTCGGGGCCGCGCCACCGCTGAGCCGGCCCCGCGGGGCGTGGCCGAGGGCGGGTCGAGGGCGGGGGGACTTGCCGACCCGCCCCGGATGTCTTGTATCGTTCCTGGCGAATCATCCAGAGGGGTGGAGGGACCGGCCCTACGAAGCCCCGGCAACTCCCCGTTCGACCCGGCGTCCGAAGTACGCGCCGTGTTGGCGGGGGCAGTGCCAACTCCGGCCTGTCGCCACTGTGGCGCGGGAAAGATGAGGAGACACGGTGCTCTCTGTGCTGTCCTTCGCCCGGGCGCTTCCCGCCCCGGTCCTTTCGCGTACCCGTCTCGTGCCCGGCGCAGGCAATCGGCCGACTTCTCCGGCCTGTCCTCGCTGACCACACCCCCGGCTCCCCGCCAGGAGCCGCCGTGAGCAGCGCGGACCCGCTGCTCCCGGGCCTTGAGACTGGAGTACCCATCCCATGGAGAACACGAGCGGCGTCGGCGTGCTCGACAAGGTCACCTCGATCCTCGGCACCCTGGAGGCCGGGCCCGCCACCCTGGGCGGCCTCGTCGCGGCCACCGGCATGGCGCGGCCCACCGCCCACCGGCTGGCCGTCGCACTCGAACACCACCGCCTGGTCAGCCGGGACGTCCAGGGCCGGTTCATGCTCGGCCCCCGCCTCGGCGAGCTCTCGGCGGCCGCCGGCGAGGACCGGCTGCTGGCCGCGGCCGGCTCGGTCCTCGCCCAGCTGCGGGACGCCACCGGCGAGAGCGCCCAGCTCTACCGGCGGCAGGGCGAGGTCCGGATCTGCGTGGCCGCCGCCGAGCGGCTCACCGGCCTGCGCGACACCGTTCCGGTGGGCGTCACCCTCCCCATGAAGGTCGGCTCCGCCGCCCAGATCCTGCTCGCCTGGGAGGAGCCCGAGCGCCTCCACCGCGGCCTGCAGGGGGCCCGCTTCACCGCCACCGCGCTGAGCGGCGTGCGGCGCCGCGGCTGGGCCCAGTCCGTCGGCGAGCGCGAGGTCGGGGTCGCCTCCGTCGCCGCGCCCGTCCGCGGCCAGTCCAACCGGGTGGTGGCCGCCGTCACGGTCTCCGGGCCGATCGAACGGCTCAGCCGCCACCCCGGCGCCCAGCTCTCCCAGGCCGTCGTCGAGGCGGCCCACCGGCTCACCGAGGCCCTGCGCCAGCCCTGACGGGGGTTCCGAGGCTCTCGGATTCCGAGGTTCCGGGGTTCCCTGGTCACGGGTTCCGAACCTCGGGTTCCGAACCTCGGGTTCCGAGACTCCGGGCCCCGGGGCGCACCTCCGCGCGCCCCGGGGCCCGGTTCCGGCCCGTACCGGTCCCGGGTCCGGCTTGGCTCGGGCCCGGCTCAGGCCTGGTTCCGACCGGCTCAGGCCCGGTGCGGCAGGCCGGTGAGGCTGGGGCGGGGGATCCGGCTGATCACCGCGCCGATCAGTGTGCCGATCGACACCCCGAAGACCGCCGAGACGGCCGCCAGCAGCGACTGCGCCCCGTTGCCGACCTCGATCTGCGCGGTGTTCAGCAGACCGAAGGAGCCCGGCACGACGATCCAGAACGCCGGGAGGTAGAGCACCTGCCAGAGCGGACCGCCCGGCAGCCAGTGCACCAGGGTGGCCGCGACCGCGGCGGCCACGGCACCGGCCAGGCCGCCGATCGCCGCGCCGTGCACCGACCCCACCGCCACCTGGGCGGTGACGCTCACCGCGATCACCGCGACGATCCACGGGATGGCCGAGGGCGGGGTGTGGACGTTGACCACCACCCCGGCCACCGCGATCGCCAGCCCCAGCGCGATCACCCACCAGCTCGGCTTGGCCACCTGCACGTTGGCCAGCGCGGTGGACGGCATGCCGATCGCGGTCGCGGCCGCGGCCACCCCGGCGAGGAACAGCGTCAGCTGCACGGCGCCGGAGACCAGCCGGGCGGTGCCCGCGTTGGCCGCGCCGGCGGCGATCTCGGACAGCCCGGTGACCAGCAGCCCGCCCGGCAGCAGGATCGCCAGGGTGGCCACGATCGTCCGCAGCGGCCCGTCCAGCAGCGAGGCCCGCGCGAGCGCCAGGACCAGCAGCGCGACCAGGAAGCCGGCCGTGACGGGCAGCAGCGGCCGCAGGTGCGGCCGCCGCCGGGCGAGCACGGTCAGGCCCACCACGATCAGCGAGCCGAGCCCGGCGGCCAGCACGTTCGCCGCCACCGGCTGCAGGAAGATGCAGACCCCGACCCCGACCGGCAGCGCCCCGAAGTCCGCCACCCACGCGGGCCAGCGGGCGGGCGCCCGCCGGATCCGGTCCAGCTCGGCGCGCGCCCGCGGCCCGTCGAGTCCGCCCGCCCGCAGCCGGTGCACCAGGTCGAGGACGTCGGCCGTCTGCTCGAACCGCAGGGTGCCGCCGAGCGGCTGGAACCTGGTGGCGCCGTCCGGGTGCAGGGCCACGAACAGCCCGTTGGTCAGCGCGGCGACCTGGACCTCCGGGGCGCCCAACGCCCGCCCCAGTCCACGGAGTTCGTCCTCGACCTCATGGACGGGCAGGCCGCCGCCCAGCAGGGCTTCGCCCAGGTCGAGCAGGAGACGGCAGAGCGGGTCGGGCGGGGCGTCGGTGTCCCGGACCGATGGAGACTTGCTAGGCATGGCAGGTATCGTCCCACCCTGCCCGATTCGGTCTGAATCTGCCCCGGTCTGTTCGCTTCCCGAGCGCTGGTCGCTCCCGGGGCCTGGGTGACCGCTACGGGCGGACGGTGAGGACCAGCTTGCCCGTGACCCGGCCGGTCTCGCCCTCGGCGTGGGCCTTCGCGGCCTCCGCGAGCGGGTAGGTGGCGGAGACGTGCGGGCGCAGCCGCCCGGCTTCGACGAGGGCGGCGATCGCGGCCATGCCCGCCCGGTCGTGCTCGACCAGCAGGGCCTTCGCCGTCACGCCCAGCTCGGCGGCGCGCTCGGCCACCTCGTCGATCCCCTGGGGCAGGATCGACACCAGGACGCCGCCGGGCCGGAGGGTCTCCAGGGAGCGCAGCCGGTCGTCGCCGCCGAGCGGGTCGAGGACCACGTCGATGTCGCGGGCCTCCGCCACGAAGTCGGCCGTGCGGTAGTCGATGACCTCGTCCGCGCCCAGGCCCCGGACGAAATCGTGCTTGGCGGCGGACGCCGTGCCGATGACGTACGCGCCGCGCGCCTTGGCGATCTGCACGGCGACGTGCCCGACGCCGCCGGCCGCCGCGTGCACCAGGACCCGCTGCCCCGGCCGCAGCCCCGCCGTGTCGACGAGCGCCTGCCAGGCGGTGAGCGCCACCAGCGGGAGCGCCCCGGCCTCGACATGGCTCAGTACGGCGGGCTTGGGCACGAAGGCCCGGGCGGGGCCGGCGACGTACTCGGCGTGCGCGCCGGCGCCGTACGGGTAGGGCAGCATGCCGAACACCTCGTCGCCCGGGGCGAAGAGCGAGACGCCGACGCCGACCGCCTCGACGGTGCCGGAGACGTCCCAGCCGAGCGTGAACGGCGGCTGCCCGAGGAAGTAGCCGCGGTCGCGGTGCTTCCAGTCGGTGGGGTTGACCCCGGCGGCGTGGACGGCGACGAGGACCTGGCCGACGCCGGGCACGGGCCGCTCGACCTCGACCTCGTGGAGGACGTCCGGGGTGCCGAGGGCAGTCTGGGTGATGGCCCGCATCGTGTTCGTGCTCGTGGAGTTCGTGCTCGTGGAGTTCGTGCTCGTGGAGTTCGTGGTCATGGATCCAGCCTGCGGCCGCGCCCCTGACCAGCGAAATGGCAAGATTGCCAAAGACCGATAGAATCGTGCCATGCCTGCGATGGAACCCTGTGGTCCCCTCGGTTCTGGCGGCCCCGGCGCCCGGCCGCCGCACCGCGTCGTCGTCCTCGCCCTCGACGGCGTCTACCCCTTCGAGCTGGGCATCCCCAACCGGGTCTTCCCCGGGGTGCCGGGCGCGTACGAGGTGGTGACGTGCGCGGCGACGGAGGACCGGACGGTCGCGACCAGCGCCGACTTCACCATCACCGTCGGGCACGGACCCGAGGCCCTGGAGAGCGCCGACACCGTCGTCATCCCGCCGTACGCCCTGCACCGCGCCACCGCCGACCTGCCGGAGCCCGAGCGCGCGGCCCTCGCCCGGATCCGCCCCGGCACCCGCATCGTCTCCATCTGCACCGGCGCCTTCGCGCTGGCCGCCGCCGGCCTCCTCGACGGGCGCCCCGCCACCACCCACTGGGCCCTGGCACCGGCCTTCCGCCGGATGTACCCCCGGGTCGCCCTGGACGCCGACGTGCTCTTCGTCGACGACGGCGACATCCTCACCTCGGCGGGCGCCGCCTCCGGCCTCGACGTCTGCCTCCACCTGGTGCGCTCCGACCACGGCAGCGCCGTCGCCAACCAGGTCGCCCGCCAGTGCGTGGTCCCGCCCTGGCGCGAGGGCGGCCAGGCCCAGTACATCGAACAGCCGGTGCCCCCGGAAGGCACCAACGGCACCGCCGCCACCCAGGCCTGGGCCCTCCAACACCTCGACCGCCCGCTCGCCCTCCGCGAGCTGGCCGCCCACGCCCGGATGAGCCCGCGCACCTTCGCCCGCCGCTTCCAGGACGAGACCGGCACCAGCCCGGGCCGCTGGCTGATCCAGCAACGCCTCCACCGCGCCCGCCACCTGCTGGAGACCAGCGACCTCCCCGTCGACCGCATCGCCACCGAGATCGGCTTCGCCACCGGCGCCTCCCTCCGCCAGCACCTCCACGCCGCGATCGGAGTCTCCCCCCAGACCTACCGCACCACCTTCCGCGGCCACCCCGGCCCCCCAACCCCACCCTGACCATCGCCCGACGTAGGAAGTCGGCAGGCCCGACTTCCTACGTCGAGTCGTCAGCCGCCGCCGAATCGACGAGCGAGGAGCCGGGGCGAGGTGAGCCCCAGAGCCCGACAAGTCGCGGCCGGGGCCCGCTCCTTCGAAGGTCAGCGCGATGTCTCACCGGCGTCCGCGACGCGGTTGAGCTCGGCGCCGGGGTACGGCGTCTGCTTGCTCTCGGACAGTAGTCGGCGGTGGAAGCCATCCAGGACGACGCTGGCTCGGGCGTGCCGCTCGACGAGCACGGCGATCTCGGGCGGAACTGCCTCGGGTCTGTGACCTGCGGTCCACTCCTGGAGGAACGCGTCTGCTTCCATGTCACCCCGGACACGGTCGGCGAGGTGGTGGATTAGGTGGCTCGCCGTGTAGGCGTGGTCGTACCCGTGGTGGTCTGTGAGGAACTGCTGCTCGGCTGCTGAGAGTTCGAAGTCTGAACTCAGGGCCAGTCCGAAATCCGCGAAGTAGATCAGCCGGCCATCGGTCAGCAGGTTGTTGAAGTGGGCGTCGAAGTGCACGAGCCCGCGGGAGCTCATGAACGCCGTGCCCCGCGCCAGAGCATCCTCCGCCCACGCAGGAGAGCCGCCGCCGGTGGCCACCGTAGTCTCCCCGTGCTCGTGCAACAGCCTGCGGAGTGTCTGTGGCACGTGTTCCAAAAACAGCACCAGGCTGCGGGAGGATCGGCCGATGGCTTCCAGGCGCTCGCGTACCGCCTGCGAGCCTTCCCAGTGGGCGACCGCTCCGTCGATGCCCCCGAACTCGTCCACGAAGCCTTCGGGAGGGGAGTCGGGCAGGATGCGCCAGTGGTACATCAGGGGAAAGCCCTCGTACTCCTTCCCGAGGACCCAGTTGGTGGTCATGACGTGGACGGCCAGCTCTCGCCAGGCACCGAAGCCGGCCGAGCCCACTCCGTACTGGTAGAACATCGGCAGACCGAAGAGGTTCGCCGTGGACCGAATGTTCTCCGGCTGGGTCTCGACGTCCGTCAACGGCACCCTCTTGACGAAGATCCGTGTCCCGTCGATGTCCAGCTCCGCCGACCTGCCGCCGATGCCGGATCCGACCGGAGGAGCTGACGCCACGATCTCGCCGAGACGCCGGTCGTTCAGCAGGGACAGGCGGGTGGCAGTGGTCCCGTAGGCGGCCAGACGTGCGCCGTGCTGAGATTCGTGGCGCATCGACGACTCCTTTGTGCCCCCGGATCAGGGCGTCGGTGATCGCTCAAACGTAATCCACTCCCGCCACCAAGGTCACCCTCCGATCGCAGAACCGCTCGGCATCTCGTTTGCCGTCGGCGGGCCGCTGCCCGAACGACGTGCGACGCCGATCGGCTGACCTCTGGCGGAGGTCATTTCGGAGCTGCGAAGAGGCCTTCCCGGGGGGCCTGGTAGCGGTAGGAATCGGTGTCAATCTGGATGAGGGTGCAGCAGAAGGTGATGCGGTCGGCGATGGCCGGGCGGAGCCGGGCGTCTCCGAAAGCCTTGTCCCACTCGGTGGAGGGTGAGTTCGCGGCGACGGTGGTGGCCTTGCACTCCTCGCGTTCGGTGAAGATCTGGAACGGCAGTCTGGTGCCTGGGCATAGCAGGGGTCGCCGGTCACTCCGGGGCCGGGGTGCGGGGGCGGTTGCGGTGGGTGTGCCAGGCGGTGAGGGCTTCGGTGTGGGTGCCGGCCGGGTGGGAGGTGTGCCAGGTGCGGAGGAAGCGGTTGAGTTCGAACTGTGGGCCGATGTCCTGGGGTTGGGCGGCGGACTGGCGGGTGGTGTGCCAGTGGGTGGTGGCGTCGGCCAGGGTGCGTCCGGCGGATTCGGCGATGAAGGTGCGCATGGGGGCGTCGAAGTGGAAGGCTGGGCCGATCTCGTGGCGGAAGTACTCGCGCAGGACCTGGCTGCACCGCTGGCCCTCGGGGATGACGGTGGATCCGTCGACCGGTGCGGCGAGTTGGCGGCCGGCTTTGCGTGCGCGGGGTGGGGCGGCGGGTGGGGCGGCGCCGTCGAGTGCGGCTCGTAGCCGCTCCGTCAGTGCTGCCTTTCCGCCGCCGCGCGGTATGCCGAGTTCTCGGGCGAGCGCGGTCAGTTCGGCCAGTGTCCAGTACCAGCGGGCCAGTTCGTCCGCGCTCAATGCCGCACTCGGTTCCGGTCGAGTCTCAGTGCCCGTGTACGAACTCATGCCTCCATGATAGGAGGGGTGGTGTACGTCCGACGGTCCACGGGGAAACCCGTGGAACGGTGTGGAAAGCCCCGAACCCGCCCTCGCCGCTTCGGATCTGCACATGGTGATGTGCTGTGTGATGTGCACTGTCACCTGTACGCGGTGCTGAGCTGCGCTGTTGGTGGGGAGTCGAACCCCGCGTTGCTCTTCACGCGCCAGGAGTGGGCCGGAGTACCGCCGGCTCTCGGCGTGTGCACGCCTCCGAAGCTGCTACCTGCTCCACATCGCGTCCCGTCACTCTGCCGGACTGGTCAGTCCAGCAGGTCGACTTCCCAGTTGGTCCGCTGGATCCGCACGTCGACCTCGCGGATGTCCCGGGCGAGTGCGTCCGCCTGGGCGCGCAGGTCCGCGACCGGGAGTGCGGAGAGCATCATCAGTTCGGACCGGAGCTGCCGGCCGTATCCCCGTTCGCCCGTACCCGCCGCCGCGTCGGCCGCCGCGGTGACCACGGAGTGGCGCAGCCGCAGGACGTCCCGGAGCGCGAGGGCGTCGGTGAGCGTGCCGTCCGGTCCCATCTCCACGGTGGCGTTGGTCCGGTTGATCCGCCGGATCAACGCTTCCAGGGTGTCCAGCACTTCACCGACCTCGGCCAGCAGCTGGGCCGCGTCCTCGGCGGGGGTCTCCCCCTCCTGGTGTCGCGCGCTGCTGACGACGCGTGCCCGCAGCTGTTCTATTCGGCGCGTCGCCTCCGCGCGTTCTGCCAGTGCCTCGGCAAGTTTCACCGGCTGCACCTCCTTTCCGTGAGTTCGCACGAGTATAGGAGTGCGTGCCGGGGTATCCGCACCTGGTTTTTGACCGTTTGAAAGCCGTCGGGAATTCCTTCAATCCTGATGTCCGGCGGGTCCGGGTTCTACCGGGTCGATCTTGGAGCATGGGATGATGTCATCCATGACGTGCATTCGAAGGGGCCATGCCGCGTAGAACACCGGCTTCACTTCGGCCGCGCGCACGCGGCTGGGGGAGGGCCTGGGTGCGGTATCGCGATGTCCCGGGTCTTTCGGGGGCGGCCAACGCCGCCGTCCGTCTGCTTGAGCGGGAGCGGTTGGCTCCGGGCATGGTGTCAGTGGCGCTGAGCGTGTGGTCCGTGCGTGTCCACGGCACCGAGCGCCGGTGGAGGCGGTGGGAGGCCGAGTTCACCTGTCCGTGCTGTGGGTCGGGCTGGGCCCGGGACACGTTGCAGGAGGCTCTGTTCATGCTTCCGCCAAGGGCTGCCGGCGAACTCCGGGTTCAGCTGGATCGCCTGGACGCGGTGCTGCTCAGGCGGACGCATCATGAGCCGACGGCGGACGCCGAGTTGGCGTGGTGGCATCGCAGGTGCTGATGGGCCCGGGGCCTGGACCGTGGCGTTCGGGCAGGCTCCCGCAGGACGTTCCTGCGATGTCGGGCGAGGGCGTCCGCGGTCGGTCCGCCCGTAGGAGCCGGCCTTCGCCGCCCGCGAATCCGACGCCTTGGAAGGAGGTGCCGAACTCCACCTGCACGAAGCCGAGTTCCCGGTGCAGGTCGAGCGAGGCGCGGTTCCTGGCGGAGACGAAGCACCAGACCGCCGAGTCCCTTTCCCAGGCCCATTCCATCCGGCGCCGGGTCAGCAGCCTCGCCAGGCCCCGGCGCCGCCAGGCGGCATCCACCGTGACGCCGGTCAGGTAGTGGCCGGCCGGGGCGCCGTCCGCCGGGTACGCGGGCAGGTAGGCCGCACTCGCGTACCCGACGGCCTCACCGGAGACCTTCGCGGTGACGACCAGGCTGCGCTCACCGCGAAGCGCCCGGTGGATGCGGTCCGCCCATTCGTCCGCCGAGCCGCCGCGCGCCCGGGCCTGCAACTCGGCCAGCACGGGTACGTCGTCGCCGGTGGCCTCCGCCACCACGGCGGCCACCGGTGCGTGCCGTTCGGCCGGGTCGGGGGCGTAGGAGGCGAACTGTGGTTCCGTCCCTGCCATGTCGTCCCTCTCGCCGGGCCGGTGCTGTCCTGGCCCGCCACGCTATGGCGGCCGACGCGGCCCCCGCTACCCGGCCGACGGCTCGGGCGATGACTCGGGCGAAGGTCAGGTCGACGGGGTCGGGCCCGGCCTGAACGCGTCGGCGTGGTCGGCGACCCACCGGGAGAACGGCCTCGGCGGTACTCCGAGGATGTCGGACACCGCGGAGGTGAGGTACGCGGGCCTTCCGATCGTCGCGCCCCAGGCGTTGAGCAGCATGTCGACGGCCGGGCGCGGTGCCTTTCCGTCCATCGCACCGCGGAACTCGTCCGGCGACAGCTCCTCGAACCTGGTCGGGCGTCCGAGGACGTTCCCGATGATCTCCACCTGCGCCGCCTGGCTCAGGGACTCGGGGCCGGTGAGGACGTAGTCGCCGCCGGCGTGACCGTCCTCGTAGAGGGTGCGTGCCGCGACGGCCGCGATGTCACGGTCGTCGACGGGGGCGGTCCCGGCGGCGCCGTACGGCCAGCGGACCACCTCGCCGGCGCGGATGGCGGGTGCCCACCAGGCCAGGGAGTTCGATGCGAACATCCCCGGCCGGATGATCGTCGATTCGAGGCCGGTGGCCGCGATGAGTCGCTCGATCTCGGCGTGGAGCACCGCCATGGGGTTCGGCTGCCGGAAGAAGGGGTGGGGTGTCTGGTGCGGTGAGGAGAGGAGGGCGACGCGCTGCGCGTGGGCGGCCAGGCGCTCGACGACTGCCGCGGCGGTCGGCGGCGGTGCGGTCCAGAGGAGGAAGACGGCGCCGACGCCCCGCAGCGCCCCGTCGAGGGAGGCGGGCACGGTGAGATCGCCGGTGACGACGTCGACGCCGGGCGGCAGCGTGGCCGCCGCTTCGGGGCGACGGGTGAGGGCGCGGACCGGCACGCCCGCGGTGAGGAGTTCGTCGACGACTCCGCGCCCGATCCGGCCGGTGGCCCCGGTGACGAGCACCGGCGGCATGGGGGTTCGCGCGGTGTTTCGTGCGGCGTTTTGTGTGCTGTTCGGCTTGGTCACTCCTCCAGGAAATCGTTACTCGGTTAAAAAAGCAACCTGGTCACTAATGTTATGCTGTTCAGGTGATCGAGCCGACGGGGCTGCGCGCCCGCAAGAAGGCGCGGACCCGTGACGCCATCGCCGAAGCGGCGGTCTCACTGTTCCTGGCGCACGGATTCGACCAGGTCTCGGTCAGCGACATCGCCGCCGTGGCCGAGGTCTCCAAGCCGACCCTCTTCCGGTACTTCCCCACCAAGGAGGACCTGGTCCTTCAGCGGTTCGCGGACCATCAGGGCGAGGCAGCGCGCGTCGTGCGCGACCGCCTGTCCGACGTCTCGCCGATGGCGGCACTGCACGCGCACTTCCTGGACGGCCTCGATCGGTTCGAACCCGTCACCGGCCTCAACGACCATCCCGCGGTGGTGGATTTCCACCGTCTGGTGTTCACCACGCCGAGCCTGGCGGGGCGGCTCCTGCAGTACATGCTCGCGGACGAGCAGGCGCTGGCCGAGGCCCTCGACCCGGGCCTGGACGTCCAGGCGCGGCTGAGGGCGGCCCAGGTGATCGCGGTCCAGCGGGTGCTCGCCCGCGCCAACTGGCAGAAGATCGCCGACGGGCGGAGCGCCCGCGACGTGCGGCCCGAGGCCGTCGCCGACGCCGACCAGGCCTTCGCCTGCCTGCGGTAGCGGCCCGGACGCGGCCTTCGTACAAGTTCCCTCGGTGCCCGGCGGCGCTGGCGGAGAGCCTCTCGGCGATCCAGAATGATCGGATGATCAGGCTTGAGACTCCCCGTTTGATCCTGCGTCGCTGGCGCGAGGAGGACGTCGCGCCCATGGCCGCCGTCAACGCCGACCCCGAGGTCATGCGGTGGATCCGTGACGGCAGCGTCCGTGACGAGCAGCAGACCCGCGATGGGATCCGGGCGTGGGAGGGGGAGTGGGAGGCACGGGGCTTCGGCCTGTTCGCCGTGGAGATCCGCTCCACCGGCGAACTGGCCGGGTTCACCGGCCTTTCGGTGCCCTCCTACCTGCCGGAGGTGCTGCCGGCGGTCGAGGTCGGCTGGCGGCTGGGACGTGCCCACTGGGGGCAGGGCCTGGCCACCGAAGCGGCCGCGGCCGCCGTACGGTTCGGCTTCGAGGAGCGGGGGCTGGAGCGGATCGTCAGCATCGCCCAGGTGGGCAACGACGCCTCCGAGCGGATCATGACCAAGCTGGGGATGCGGCTGGAGCGCGAGACCGTCAATCCCACCGGCGGCCGGCGAGTCCGGGTCTTCGCGCTGTCGGCGGACCAGTACGTCCCAACTGCCTGTTGACGGCGGGCCCGCACGGCTTCGGCTGCTTTCCGGGTGAACGTCCACGGCGGCCGCGCGTGCCGAGGACGTGGCGCGGGGAGCGGGCGGGCGACGATGCGGGCGTCGTGCGCCGCTCCGGCGGCGCGACCGTACGCAGGGAGAGGTGCCCATGTCGATCGAGGAGAACAAGAGGCTGGTCCGCCGGTTCTACCAGGAGGTGGACGCCGGCAACCTGGAGGCCATGGACGACCTCGTCGCCGAGGACTACCAGGACCACTCGCCGCCGCCGTTCCCGGGGCTCGCCGCCGGCCGGGAGGGCTTGAAGCAGGCGTTCCGGCTGTTCTGGGAGGCCACGCCCGGAGTCCACGAGATCGAGGACCAGATCGCGGAGGGCGACAAGGTGGTGACCCGGCTGACGGGCCGTGGGATGTGCGTGGGGGACCTCCCGGGCATCCCGGCGACCGGCCGGCCGATCACGATGACGGCGACGGTGATCCACCGCATCGAGAACGGGAAGCTCGCCGAGAAGTGGTCGGACAAGGACGTCCTCGGCTTCCTCCAGCAACTGGACGTGATCCCGCCGCTCGGCGGGTCCCCGGAGTAGCCCGCTGCGCCCTCGGAACGGTTCAGGTGGTGTTCCTGGTGACGAAGTCGGCGGCGGCGTCCACCATCTGTCGGCGGCTCGCGCAGACGCGCACACACGAGGGTGGCCTTCGCGGACGGGACGCCGCCCGCGAAGACCACCCTCGGCAGTGCGCGCCGTGCTGGCGATGACCCGACACGTCGGCCGGTCGGTACGACGGGCTCAGCGGAAGTCGTCGGCGTGGTCGACGGCCCACTGGGCGTAGGCATGCGCCGGGGCGCCGGTGATCTTCTCGGCGATGACGGAGGTCACGGCCGCGACGCCGTCGGCGGCGGCCCACTGGTCGACGATCGCCTCGGCCACGACCGGGTGCATGGTCCTGGCGACGTCCGCGCGGGCCTGCTCGTGGGAGACGTGTTCGATCCGGATGGGACGGCCGATGGCCTCGCCGATGTGCTCGACCTGGCGTCGCAGGGTCAGGGACTCGGCCCCGTGGACGGTGTAGGCCTGGTGCGAGTGGCCCGGTTCGGTGAGGGCGGTCACCGCCAGCGCCGCGATGTCCTTCTCGTGCACCGGCGCCGACTGCGCGAGCGGGTAGGGGAGGCGGACGACGTTGCCGGTGCGGATCGATTCGGCCCACCAGGTACGGGTGTTGGTCGCGAACGTCCCCGGCCGGAGGAACGTCCAGTCCAGGCCGGACCGTTGGACGGCCTGCTCGATCGTGCGGTTCAGGCGGGCGACCGGGTGGTCGGCGGCGGGGTCGAGGACGACCGCCACCGACGAGAGCAGGACCACCTGCCGGATCCCGGCCGCCGCGGCCGCCGCGGTGACCTTCTCGATGTCGTAGGGCTTCTGGGGGTCGAGCATTCCGTACAGGAACACCTTGTCGGCACCGTCGAGCGCCGCGGGCAGCGTCTCGGGACGGTCCAGGTCGGCGACGACCGCTTCGTACCCGGGCGTCGAGCCCGTGGCCGGGGTCCTGCTGACCGCTCTGACCTGCTCGCCGGCGGCCAGCAGCCCGTCGGCGACATGACGACCGACGTTGCCGCGGGCGCCGAAGACGACTGCCACCATGATGGAACCTCCTGGTTGGTATGGATCTTGTTGTGGACGTGAAGTGACGTACGGGAGAGAGGAGTTGCGAGCTGCTCCGCTGCGGGTCCGCCCCCGATCGCGGATCGCCGATCGCCGGTCAGGGCCGGATGTTCTCCAGGTCCGCCAGCAGGCCGGGGCGCCGCGGCTCCCAGCCGAGCGCCTGCCGGGTGCGGGCGCTGGACGCGGGCTGGTCGGCCCGGAAGATCGGGCCGAGCGGGCCGTAGGTCTCCTCCGGCACCGACTGGACCGGCAGGCCCAGTCGTCGGCCGATGACGGCCGCGATGTCCCGCACCTCGTCCCCCTCGTCGGCCACGGCGTGCCAGGCGGTGCCGGGCTCCGCCCGCTCCAGGGCGATCCGGAAGAGGGCGGCCGCGTCGAGCGCGTGGACGGCGGGCCAGCGCTGGGTGCCGTCGCCGGGGTATCCGGAGACGCCGCTGCGGCGCGCGATATCGGTCAGCAGGCCGGCGAACCCGCCCGCGCCCTCGGTGTGGACCGTGCGCGGCAGACGGACGGAGGTGCTCCGGACTCCGCGCGAGGCCAGGCCGAGGATCGCCGTGACCGTGCGACCGCGGCCGCCGACCGGCCCGTCGGTCGGCACCGGGTCGGCCTCGGTGGAGGCGCGGCCCGGCACGTGGGGCGTACCCGAGACGGTGACCAGGGGGCGGTCGCTGCCGAGGAGCTCCTCGCCGAGGGCGGTGAGGGCGGCGGTCTCCTCGGCGACGTTCCGGGCGAGGGCCTCGGGGCTGCTGAAGTCGTTGCCGAAGGCCAGGTGGACCACCCCGTCGGCCTGGGCGGCGCCGGAGCGCAGGACGTCCAGGTCGGCGAGGCCTCCCCGCAGCGGCTCGGCGCCGGCCGCCTCGGCGGCCCGGGCGGAGGCGTCGGAGCGGGCGAGCGCGAGGACGGTGTGGCCGTTGCCGAGGAGTTCGGCGACGACGGCGGAGCCGATCAGACCGGTGCCGCCGGTGACGAAGACACGCATGGGAATCCTCCCGGAAGTGATGGGACTCTTGTCCCATCACCGTAGCAGGATGATGGGACAAGAGTCCCATCACATATGCTGAACCCATGAGTCGATGGGAACCAGGTGCGCGTGAACGCCTCGTCGTGGCCGCGGTCGACCTGTTCACGGAGCAGGGGTACGACGCCACGACGGTCGCGCAGATCGCCGAGCGCGCCGGGGTCACCAAGAGCACCTTCTTCCGGCACTTCCCCGACAAGCGCGAGCTGCTGGTCGCCGGACAGGAGACGCTGAGCCGGCTGCTGACCGAGGGCATCGCCGAAGCGCCCGGTGACGCCAGCCCGCTGGAGGCCGTCGCCGCCGGTCTCGAGCGCGCCTCGACCGCGATGGGCCCGGCCACCCGCGAACTCGCCCCCCGCCTGAAGGCGGCCATCGCGGCCAGCGCCGAGCTTCAGGAACGCGACACCCTCAAGACCGTCAGCCTCGCGGCCGCGATGACCGCCGCGCTGGTCGCCCGCCGCGTACCCGATCCGATCGCGGCCCTCGCGGGCGAGCTGGGCGTCCTCGCCTTCAAGCGGGGGTACGCCGAATGGGCCGAGGGCGACGGTGGCGCCGAGCAGGCGCTCGCCGGGTACGTCCTGGCGGCCCTGGACGAACTGCGCGCGGCGAGCGCATCGCTGGGCTGACCGGAAGGTCATCGTCCAGCGCCGGCGCGGCGGATGAGAAGCAGGCCTGACGGCTGCGGATTCGCGGTCGGGGCGTCCGCGAAGCTCACCCTCAGCGCCTCACGCCACGCGGTTGATCAATGACCCGACGCCTCCTCAGGCCGCGATGTCCTGGCCGATCGCCCGCAGGACGTCGGCGAGCCACACCAGGTGGTACCCCACCGCGCGATCCGGCTCGGCGAGGAGGCCGGTCAGGTGCTGCCAGGATTCGGAGAGCTGACCGATCGTGAGCTCGTCCGGGGCCCGGTAGACGTCGTAGAGGCCGTCCGGAGGGACGGACCAGAAGTAGTCCTTGTCCAGGGCGAGGCTGTCGCCTGGTGTGGCGGCCTCGATGTGGCGCAGTACCAGGTCGAACGATCGGCGCAGGTCGGCAAGGGGGATGGACAGGGGTTCATCGGCCATGGAGATCAGTATCGGGCCTGTGCGACGGCGCTCGCTCCGGCTTTTCCGGCCGCCCGGCTCGGATCACCATGCGGCTGCGCGAGAAGTCGGTGGAGCCGACTTCCTGTGCGCGGGGGTGGTTGGGAGCTTGGGCTGAGCACGTCGGCCGCCCGCACGGTGTGCTCGGCGCCGTGAAAGGCTGGGGCATGTCCTATCACCTGCGGTTCTTCTTCGAGTACGGCGTCGACACCCCGTTGTGGCCGGGCCCTCAGAGCGCTCCCGACCTCGACAGCCCCTACGAATACCCCTGCGTCCTGGAGAAGCTGCCCATCACCCCGGCCACCCGGAACGAACTCACCAGACTCGCTGACCTGTACCAGTCCTCCCTCGACTGGGACCACCCGGCCGGCCCCTCGCCCTGGACCCGGGACCAGCAGGAATCGTTCCGAAGCGAGGCCGACGTGGCGCTGGAGGCGCTGCGCCGCGAGCTGGGCGACGGTTGGACGGTCGAGGACCGCAGGCACTGAGCCCGCGCTCGCGGGCCGGGCCGTAGCCGGTGGCGAACTGCGCCGGACCGGCGGGTATCTCGGTGGCGACAGCTCGTCCGCACTGCCAGGGTGCCCTGGTGCTGAAGGAATCCGATGTACTCGAAGTGCTGGACCTGCTCAAGAGCGCAGGGGCCGCAGCCTGGGTGGACGGCGGCTGGGGTGTGGACGCCCTGATCGGGGAGACGACCCGAACCCATGCGGACCTCGACCTGGTCGTCCTGTTGGACCAGCTCGACGTGGTGCGAGACGCGCTGGCCGAGGCCGGGTTCACGGAGCTCCTGCGGGACTGGCTGCCCGCCGCGCTTGCCGTCGCGGACGGTGCCGGCCGGGAGATCGACCTGCACCCCGTCCTCGGCTCCTCCCGCGAGGGCGGGGTGCAGCTTCTCCCGGGCGGTGAACGGTTCCACTACCCGCCGCCGGTGACCGGGACCATCGGCGGGCGCCGGGTCCCGTGTGTCGACGCGGCGACGCAGGTGCGGTGTCACCTCGGCTATGAAGCCACGGACAAGGACCGACAGGACATGGCACGGTTGCACGCCGGCACAGGAGTCGAGCTTCCCCTGGACTACATGCCTGCGCCCTGAAAGGGTCGGAACAACGACCCCGAGGTGCTGCCCCTGTTTCTACCTGCACGGCCTGTCGTCCGGGGACTTCGTGCCCGCCCTGGAGAAGCTCCTCGGCGGCACCGCCGGCCTGTCGCCGGCCACCATGACCTGGCTGACCAAGCAGTGGAGCGACGACCACGCCGACCTCCGGACCTGGGACCTGGCCGACCGGGACTACGTCTCCGTGTGGGCCGACGGCGTACACCCGGTGCCGCTGGTCCGTGCCGGCGCGCACTTCGAGAACGGCGTCCTGGTCGAGCGGCCCGAGGTGGCAGCATGAACGACATGTTCGAGGCACTTGAAGCGCTGACCGATCGCGATCCGGGCCGTCGGGACGTCGCCGCCGACGTCCTCGGGGACCTCCTGCGCGGCGCCGCACTCGACGCGGACTCCGCTCGCCTGGTCGTCGAACATCTGGTCAGCGTGGCCGTCAACGAACTGGTGACCAAGGTGCGCGAGTCCGCCCTGAACTCGATCAGCGAGGCGTTCGACCACTACCGCGTGCCTCCGGCTCTCGTCGAACCGCTGGCGGCAGCCATGCCGACGATGGAACGCCAACTCCTCGTCCACACGCTCTACATCCTCGGCGCCACCCACGCCCTGCAGGCCCGGCCGCTGATCGAACCCTATCTCCCTCACCCCGACCCAGAGGTGCGCGAGGAGGCTCGGCTCGCAGCAGCCGAGATCACCGCTGTCGAGTCGGAGGGCCTCACCCGCAACTCCTGACTGTTGCTCCCGTGGAGGGGAGCCGGGCCTAGTCAGCTCGCAGGGCTTCTACGCCAACAGGCTGTTCAGGAGTCCCTATTGGCGCAGCCGGTCGCCGGTGTGGTCGCCGCCTGGCGCGCGACTTCGGGTGCCGCACCAGCAGTGCCGAGGAGGATGGTCCACCGGGCGATGACGGTGCTCATGACCCGGTGGGTGGCTCCGGCGGACCTGGGCCGGTGGTCGGAAGGGCAAGGGGTGGAGTTGAGCGGCTGATTCGGGGCTGTGCAGGAAGTCGGCGGGGTCGACTTCCTGCGCGGGGCGGGTGGTTGGGGGCCTGGCCGTGGCGGCAGGGGGTCGGCCGGGGCTGGCCGTGTCCGCGGATTCAGTGCGGTAGGTGCTTCGACCAGTCTCCTCCGGGGCGGTAGGCGCGGCCGTCGCCGAGCTGCCTCGTCCCGCCGGGAACGACGTCGTCGTGGTACGGGTACTGTTCCGTCACCGCCGCGAGCAGGAACTCCAGGAAGCCGCCCTCGAAGAGGTCCCACTCCCGCATCGAGTCGAACTTGGCGGCCACCGGCCAGCGGTCCGGGTCCGGGCCCCGCATCAACCAGAAGAACTGGTCGGAGTTGTAGTTGTTCGCCCATTTCAGCAGCCCGCCTTCGGCCGGGAACAGCGGGTACGGGCACTCGTCGTAGTCCCCGTCCTCGTAGGCTTGGGCCAGCATGGCGCAGTATCCGTAGGGGTCCGTCGTGTAGAACAGGAATCCCTCGAAGCCGAGCGGCTGCCAGGCCTTGGGACTGGGCGCCGCCGATGGTGTGTAGATGTGCAGTTCGTCGCTGATGCTGACCATCCCGTAGCGGTCGACGAACGCCCGGTAGTCCGCGGGCAGCTGGAAGCCGAGCACCTCGGGCCCGAGCTCCCAAGGGACCGGGACCACTCCGCCCGCGGGCGGTGGCCCGATGACCGCGCCGAGCCGGTCCAGTGTCTCCTCGATGTCCACGCCCACTCCCGTCAGCCGTTCGTTCCGGCCGGAGGCTATCCGCTGCCGGTGACACCGGAGGCGGGCGGCCCCACTTCCCTGCCCGGCCGACCAGCGGGCCGTCAAGGCGAGCCGCCGGTCCGTGGGGTTCGTCTCGGGGGCGAGGTCCTGGAGTGGCTGGCCGGGCGGTCCGGCGCGAACCGGCGTGAACCAGGGAGGACCGGCGCGAACCGGAGCGGTCCGGCGCGGCCCGGCGCGGGCATCGGGGCCGGGCACCGGACGGCTGCGGTTCGGGGTCCGAACCGTGGCACACCCTCGGTATGCTCGGCACTCGATCTGACGTTCCGTCACCATCCGACCGCGTAAGGGTTTCGCATGGACTTGAGTTCTGCACCGAACAGGCTCGTCGGCGGACGGTTCAGGCTGGTGAGAGCCCTGGCGGCCGGGGGCATGGGCCAGGTCTGGGAGGCCAGGGACGAACTGCTGGACATCGAGGTCGCGGTGAAGGAGGTCCGTTGGGAGGAGGAGGACCTCTCCGAGGACGAGCACGAGCAGGCCATCGCCCGGGCCATGGCGGAGGCCCGCCACGCGGCCGCGCTCCGCGACCACCCCAACATCGTGACGGTGCACGACGTGGTGGTGGAGGACGGCGGCCCGTGGATGGTGATGCGGCTGGTCCGCGGCCGTTCGCTGGCACAGGTGCTCCGGGCCGACGGGCCGTTGGAGCCGGAGCGGGCCGCCGAGGTGGCCGTCGGGGTGCTGCGGGCGCTGGCCGCCTCGCACCAGGTGGGCATCCTCCACCGCGACGTGAAGCCGTCGAACATCATGCTGGCCGACGACGGCGGGGTGCTGCTGGCCGACTTCGGCCTCGCGAAGACCCACGCGGGCACCGTGCTGACCACCACCGGGGGCCTGGTCGGGACGCTGGACTACATCGCACCGGAGCGGCTGGCCCACGAGCCGGACACCCCGGCCGTCGACCTGTTCAGTCTCGGCGCGACGCTGTACGAGGCCGTCGAGGGGGTGCCGCCGTTCCGGCGGGAGACGACCGCGATGACGCTCGCCGCCATCGCGCTCGCCCTCGTCCCGCCGCCTCAACGGGCTGGCCGGCTGGCTCCGTTGATCACCGCGCTGCTCTCCCGGGACCCGGCCGGACGGCCTGACGCTGTGGCGGGGCTGGCCATGCTCGACGGCCCCGGACCGGCGGTTGGGGACGCCGCTCCGCAGCACGACCCCGTAGCGGCGGAACCGACCGGCGGACCGGCGGGCGCCGCCACGCCCACCGAGCTCGACCTCCCGGCGGCCCCTCCGGTCACCCCTCCGGCGACGCCGACGGCGACATCGACACCGACGGTGACGGCGACATCGACGCCAGCAGCGACGCCGACACCGACGGTGACGGCGACATCGGCATCGGCACCGACACCGACGGCGACACCCACACCCACACCGACCGCGCCCCGCCGCGGACGGCTGCGGGAGCCCCGGACCCGGATCGCGCTGGCCACCGCGGTCGCCGTCGTCTGCGCGTCGGTCCTGTCCTGGGCCCTGCTCCAGAGCGATGACGACGCCGGCCGCGGCGCCGGCGCCGCGGCTTCCTCGCCCGCCCGGGACACCGGGGCCCCCTCGGCCTCTTCCGCCCCCTTGCCCTCCGCGACATCCTCGGCCTCCTCACCCGCCCAGGACGCCGCCATGACGGCCACGGCGACGCCCGGGAACGCGGCCGGTCCGGCGGTGGCCGACGACCAGCACCTCCGTGTCTTCACGGCGTACAAGGACCAGCAGCTCCTGGAGAGCTACGTGGACCTCGGCAACGAGGCGGCGAAGCTCCGGCAGAGCCCGAACCCGGGCCAGGTCAGGGTGGTGGACTACGCACTCAGGTCCGAAGACTCCACCATCCCCCAGGTGCTGGCCGGCACCCGCCCGGTGGCGGTGCTCGACAAGGGCATCGTCCGGGTGTTTGTCGTGAACTCCGTGAACAAGCACCTGGTGGAGGCCCGGTTGGAACCCAACAAGGACTGGCAGGCCACCGACCTCGGTGATCAGGAGGTCCGGAGCACTCCGACCGCGGCGGTAGTGGACGGGAAGGTCAACGTGTTCACCGTCGGCGTGGACAACCACCTGCGGCGGTCCTACCTGGACGACTCGGGCTGGGGCAGGCAGGACCTGCACGACGACCTCGGGCTCCTGGGCGCGGGGCAGCTGCCCGCCGCGCCGGTCGCCGCCGGCACCGCGCCGGTGGCGGTGGTGGAGGGGGATTTGGTCAGGGTGTACACGATCACGAAGGACCAGCAGCTCCAGGAGTCGTCGCTGAGGATCGGCGAGAAGTGGAACATCTTCACCATGACCGGCGTGCCGGCGTCCGTCATGACGCCGAGCGCGGTGGTGCACGACGGGGTGACGAGCGTCTTCACCGTCAACAGCGGCGACGGCCATCTCTCGGAGGCCCGGCTGACGCCTCCGGGGACGTCGGCGGGCGGCACGCAGGATGCAGGGTGGCGACTCCACGACCTGACCAAGGACTTCCGGGTGCCGGTGCCACGCTCCGCCCCGGCGGCCCTGGTGCACGGCGGGACCACCAGCCTGTTCCTGGTCGACAGGAACGGCCTGCTGACCGAGACGAAGGCGGCGGGCGGCGGGTGGGCGCCACAGGACTCCCTGGCGAACGCCGGTGTTCAGCAGGTGGCCGACGGCTTCGAGCCGGCGGTGGTGGACCACGGCGGCGTCACCCGTGTCTACACGGCCCGCCGGAGCGACGGGAAGCTCCAGGAGACCGCGTTGCGGAACGGCACGTGGAGCACCGAGGTCGTGGAGTGAGCGGGGCGGCCCGGACGGCGCCGGCCGTCCGGGCCGCCGGTCTTCCGCCACGTCCATGGACGCGGCGATCACCCCCGCGACCAGCACGTGCTGTACGGGAGGGGTCGGCAGAGCGGTCCCCGCACCAGTCGGCTGCGTGAGAAGTCGGCGGGTCCGACTTCCCGTGCGGGCGGGGTTGGTTGGGAGCCATCGCAGATCAGGAGGGATCGACGCCCGCGTACTCCAGCGGTGGCGCGATCGCCTGGGCGTCCGCGCCTTCGCCCACCCACAGGCTGATCAGGAACGCCGCCGTCGCCTCCAGGAGGCCTGCCCGGTCGAGCCCGCCTCCGTTGAGCGGTACGCAGCCGAGGTCGCGAACGAGGTGTCCGACGGTGTCGAGGGCCGGCGCGTCGTCGCCGCAGAGCGGCACCGCGAGGGGGCGTCCGTCGAAGACGGTCGGGGTCCTGCGCCACACGCTCTCGTGGCAGAGGTTGAACGCCTTGACCACGGACGCGCCGGGCGCCGCGGCCGCGATGCGCTCGGCGGCTGACGGCCCGCCATGGGTCTCCAGGACGAAACCCGGGGCGATCGGATTGGTGCAGTCGACCAGCGTCCTTCCCCGCGCGGCGTCGGCCAGGCCGGAGACCACGCCGATCGCCGCCGCGTACGGCACGGCCAGCAGCACCGCGTCCAGGCCGTGTTCGACCGCGTCCCGCGGGGTTCCCGCCCGTCCGCCGATCCGGTCGGCGAGTTCGGCGGCGCGGCCGGTGTCCCGTCCGCCCACCAGCACGTCGTGCCCGGCCCCCGCCCACCGGGTACCCAGCACCCGCGCCATTGCGCCGGTACCGATGATTCCGATCCTCATCATGACCAACCTCCTTGTGACGACCTGCCAGTCGGCTCAGGGAGACAGTAGGAAAGTCCTGGGGCACCATCTGGTAAGTGACCGCTGACCACGGCTTCCTCGCCGACTGCCGAGCCCGGCTCGCCTTCGACCTGCTCGCCAACACCTGGAACGCCGTCCTGGTGTGGGCGCTGCGCGACGGGCCCGCGCGGCCCGGCGAACTGCGCGAGCGGATCGGTGGGATCAGTCCCAAAGTCCTCACGGAGACGCTGCGCCGGCTCCAGTCCGACGGGTTGGTGGAACGCCGCGCGTACGCCGGGTCGCCGCCGCGCGTGGAGTACACCCTCACCGGGTTGGGGCGGACACTCCTGGAACCGATCGAGGCGTTCGGCGCCTGGGCCTTCGAACACGGCGAGGACGTGATGGCAGCCCGGGACCGGGCGGAGGCAACCGGGCACGGTCGCTACTGACGCCGATCACGACGGCACAGCCGGAGCGCTGAGCGGCTCCGCCGAAGCCCGCTGCCGATCCGAACCTGCGGTACGAACCCGGCCGCCCCTGGTGAACGGGGTCTGGGGGCGCCTGTCTCGAAGTCGGGTGTGAGCCTGTGGCAAGATCGCGGGATGCTGCGACTCACCGATTTCATCATCGACTGCCCGGACACGATGAAGCTGGCGGCTTTCTACTCCGAGGTGACGGGCCGTCCGATCAAGGAAGGCAGCTCGGCGGACTGGGCCGGCATCCAGTTCGGCGAGATCGAGCTGGCATTCATCCGGGTGGACGACTACCGCGCTCCGCAGTGGCCCGACAGCGAGCACCCCAAGCAGTTCCACCTCGACTTCGAAGTGGACGAGATCGGGCCCGAGCAGCGCCGCGTCCTCGACCTCGGCGCGACGCTGAGGCAGGACTTCATCGGCCCCAACGGCTACGGCTGGCAGGTCTACACCGACCCGATCGGCCACCCCTTCTGCCTGTGCCGCAACAAGGGCGTCATCTGGACCGACCAGGGCCCGGTCTGGCCCGAGCGCGGCTGACGCGGCCTTGGTGAAGTCGGCTGCTGATCCTTTGACATGACGACGATCCTGCGGCATCCCCGACCTGGGTTCATGTGGGATTGGTGGGCAGTGGACGCCCACGGTTTCCTCGTGCAGTTCAGTTGCGGGCCCGCACCTGAGCCTCTACTGGTGCATGTAGACCGTGTCGACGCTGCGGCTGCATGGGCCGAGGAGAACCGTCCCGCATGGTTCAGCCACGCCCCCTCATCGCTTCACGCCTTCAGCTGCGACGGCGAGCTACCGGTCTACACCCGCAACAGCGTCCCGGACTCCCCGCTGCGACTGTCCGACGCCCCGGCAGCCGTCGCGGAGGTTGCGGCCCTGGTTGAACTGCACAGAGCAGTGGGAGACGCCTGGACGGTCTACCTCGACGAGGGATGGGTCTAGGCAGCCCGGCTGGAGTCACCTGGCCGACCGGATGACGACGGCGGCGATGGCCCACGTGCCGTCGGCGGCCCACTCCCGCAGCCGGTTGTGGGCGCCCTTCCACGAGCCGAAGCGCTCAGGCAGATCCATCCACGGCACCCGGTGCGGTACTTGAAGGCGATCGCGCCGATCACCTGCCGGTGATCACGCCACTGCCCTCCCCGCCGAGGTGTCGGATCCGGCGGTAACGGCTCGATCCTTGCCCACTGGGTGTCAGTCAATGACGCACACATCAACCAGCGATCGGATGATCCGAAGGAACGGCCTAGGTTCGGGCGGCTCGGGCGCGGCAGTGGGCGAGGGCGTACTTGATGCGGGTCTCGGAGTGGTGGGTGGTGGTGAGGAGTTCGCCGGCCGTGACGAGGGTGGCCCAGTACAGGGCGGGGTCGCCGGTGCGGGGCATGGGGCGGGCGGCGGTGAGGGAGAGGTACGCGGTGGTGAGGTTGCCGGTGGTGAACCAGCGCTGGAGACCGTGCTGGTGGCCGGGGCGGATGCCGCCCATGGCGTCGACGGCGGTGATGAAGAGGTCGACGACGGCGAGTTCGGTGTCGGTGAGGGACTTGGGGATGTCGAAGACTCCGAGGGCTTCGAGGAGTTCGCCGGTGTCGGTCTCGGATTCGGGGCGGGGGTCGGCGAGCAGGGCGTCGTAGCAGTCGTTGAGGCGGCGGGTGGTCTCGGCGAGGGGGATCGACAGGGCGAGGCAGACGGCGCGGGCGGAGGGCAACGGCTTGCGGGTGCGGCGGGCGAGGAGGGCGTAGGTGTCGGCGGGGGTCCGGCCGCGGGAGAGGGCGTGGCGGGCCAGGGTCGTGAGGTGCATGGGGGTGACGGCTTTCAGGCGGTGGCGAGGGCGGAGACGGGGGCCGGGGCGATGAGCACCCAGACGAACTTGCCGATGTCGTCGGGTCGGGAGGTGCAGCCCCAGCGTTCGGCGAGTTCGTCGACGAGGAACAGGCCGCGTCCGTGCTCGTCGGAGGGGGTGGGGGTGTGGAGGGACGGTCGGCCGCTGCCGGCGTCGTGGACTTCCAGCCGGAGGCGGGAGTTGACGAGGGTGAAGCGGATCTCGATGTGGCGGTCGTCGGGGGCGTCGGAGTGCTGGACGGCGTTGGCGAAGAGCTCACCGAGGAGGAGCTCGGCGGTGTCGGCGTAGCGGTCGCCGGAGGGCAGGCCCGCGAGATAGGCCCGGAGCAAGTACCTCGCCAGGGGCGTGGATTCGATGCAGGAGTCGAGACGCGCGACGAAGGCACGGGGCCGGCGGGACATGAGCATGGGGACACCTCATGGGGGCAGAGGGGGCGTGCGACAGGAGCGCGCACAGTCACGCTGTGCATGCAGATGATTGCGTTCCGGTCTCAATGATCCGGGCTTCGGATGTACGGTGATGGCCGAAATCAGGTACCACGCACCTGCGGTACGTCAGGGGGTCTGACATGGCACACCGGCGACTCGTCAACGAGGTGACGGCCAGTTCGGCGCGGTTGTTCGGCGAAGAGCTGCGCTTCTACCGGGAGGCGACGGGCTACACGCAGGAGCAGTTGGCGAAGCTGCTGCACTCCACCAGGCCGAATATCACACGGTTTGAGTCCGGCAAGAGGCGCATGCCGCCGGACATGGTCATGCAGGCCGACGTACTGCTTGGCGCCGACGGGGCGCTGAAGCGGCTCTGGGATCGGGTGGACTGGAACGCCGAAGTTGAACACCCGGATTGGTTCCAGACTCATGCCGACGCGGAGTCCGAGGCTGTGGCGGCCAGAGTCTTTCAGATCGCGGTGATGAACGGGCTGTTGCAATGCCGCGAGTATGCGGAAGCCGTTTTTGCGGTCAGCGATGCAGCCGGTAAGCCGGAGATGATCAAGCAGCGAACGCAGGCTCGGTTGGCTCGGCAGAAGCGATTCCTGGAGCCGGGCGGGCCGCCCTTGCTGGCGATCCTGGACGAGAGTTGCATTCGAACCGTCTATGGCGGGCCTGGCGTGATGGTGCGTCAGATGGAGCACCTGCTGGCGGTTGCAAAGCTTCCGAACATCGTGATCCAAGTTGTGCCGTTCACGTGTCGACAGGCCAGCGTTGATGTCTCAATGGTGCTGCTGGAGATGCCTGACGGACGAACCTGTGTGTATTCCGAGAGCCTCGATCGCGGGCATTCCAGCGATGTTCCGGAGATCGTTGCGCGGCATCGCTGGAGCTATGATCTGCTCCATGGGGCGGCGCTGCCAGTGGCCGACTCGCTCGCGCTGTTCGCGGATGCGCTGGAAGGGTTCAGGGATGACGAGGAACGAGTTCGACGTGGCCGTCTGGCGCAAGAGCAGCTACAGCGGGGGCAACGGCGGCAACTGCATCGAGGTAGCCCCCGGATTCCCCGGTCTCGTCCCCGTGCGTGACTCCAAGGACCCGCGCGGCCCGGCGCTCGTCTTCCCCTCCGCTGCCTGGGGCTCCTTCATTGCCGCGATTCAGGAGGGTAAGTTCCCTGCATGAGTCTGGTCTGGCGCAAGAGCAGCTACAGCGGGGGCAACGGCGGCGACTGCATCGAGGTAGCCCCCGGATTCCCCGGTCTCGTCCCCGTGCGTGACTCCAAGGACCCGCGCGGCCCGGCGCTCGTTTTCCGGGCTGCCGCTTGGGAAGCCTTCGTGGTGGCTGTCCGTTCGTGCGAGTTTCCGGCGTAGACCTCTTCAGGGAGTTGGCTGTGTTGATCTGGCGTAAGAGCAGCTACAGCGGGGGTGACGGGCGCGAGTGCATCGAGGTGGCCCTTGGCTTTCTCCCCGGTACCGTCCCGGTGCGTGACTCCAAGGACCCGAACGGCCCGGCCCTCCTCTTTCCGTCCGCCGCCTGGGGCTCCTTCATCGCCGCGATCCGTTCCGGTGACTTCCCTGAGTGAACCCGCTGTGGCGCCTCCGGGGGCCGTCGGGGTCAGGGCCCTGCCCGTCGCCATACCGCTTGGACTAGCTCCAACCGCCTTATGGCAAATGGGAGTTAGTGAAAGCTTCCAATGAGGTCGCGGAGGTTGCCATCCCGTGCTGCCTCACATCCGGGCTTTCAGCGCGTCGACCTCGCAGCCCGGCGCGAAGGGGTCGAAGCCGTGCTCGATCAGCCAGCGGAGCGCCAGCAGGCTCCGCAGCGACCACCACGCGTGGATCACGTCGAGGTCGACGTCGACATCGGTGCCGTAGCCGGCGATGACGTCGTCGAGGTGCTCCTCGTGGCCGAGCGTGAAGGTGGCGAGGTCGTACAGGGCGTCACCCCGGCCGGCCTCGGACCAGTCGATGATGCCCGTGACCTCGTCGCCGTCGACGAAGACGTGCGCGATCTGCAGGTCGCCGTGGGTGAACGCCGGGGTCCATGGCCGGAAGGCGGCCTCGGCGACCCGGCGGTTGCGGGCGACCAGGTCGACGGGCAGGATGCCGTTCGTCACCAACACCCCGCACTCCTCGTCGAGTTCGGCCTCCAGCGCGGCGACGCTCCGGCCCGCCCGGCCGGGCCGGAGCGGCAGTGGCGCGTCGTGCAGCTTCCGGATGGCGGCGCCCGCCGCCGCCCACGCGGCCGGTGACCCGGTCGCCGGCCCGCCGAGGCGCCCGAGCGTCGTCCCGGGGACCGCGGCGAGCGCGAGTACGGGCGGCTTGCGCCACAGCACCTCGGGCGTCGGGACCGGCGCGAGGGACATCGCCTCGACCTCGCGGTCGATGCGCGCCTGATCGGCGTCCACCTTCAGGAACACGTCGCCGACGCGCAGGGTCGCGCGCTCGGAATGGGCGACGACGACTTCGACCTCATCCATGGGTGACCAGTATTCCGGGGATCACCGCCGCCGTCGCCGGATTTACCGCGTGTGATCCGCCAACACCCGCCCTGTTGACCGAGTGTGACGAACTATCCGGAAGCTGCTCCGGACAGCGCATGCGGGCCGGGCCTCGATCCCTGTCAGCCTGTCGCGAGCGCGAACACGATCAACGCCAGGAACAGCGCCAGGACCAGCGCCGGCAGTGCCGCGATGCCCAGGAACACGTAAGCGGCCCGCTTGGCGGCAGGCGTGCCGTGCTCCCTCAGAGCGGCGAAGCAGACCAACGCCACCGCGACCACCGGCACCGACCAGAACACGACGAACATCCCATCCGGCATATCCGACACAGGCTACATCCTGCTCGGCATGCTCATCGAGCGGACCACCGGCCGCAGTTGTCAGGAGGAGGTGAACCGCCGGATCTGGCTGCTCGGCCTGCGCGAGGCGATTATGCCGGTGAGCGGCCCCCGTCCCCGGCTGTCACACCCGCGCCTACGCCGGCATGCCCGGTGGCCCGGTGGACATCACGCTGTTCAACTCGACCATCAGCGCCAGGTCGTGCCCTCTCACAACCCGTACGACCCTGCTGGGGTCGCCCGTCCGCAGCTGCCTTCAACGCCCCTGGTCACCGCTTCGGCCGGACCGATGAGCGCGTTTCCGGTCGATCACGCGACGACTTCACCCCGGGCTCAGTGATGGTGGCGCAGAGCCGGGACGGACAAAATGACCGGTAGGGACGGCCGCGGCCGTCCCTACCGGTCATTCATGCCGTTCGTTCGCGGGTGCAGAGTGTCGCAGTGTCAGCACCGGGCGCGGGCAGCCGGCTGTTCAGACAGTGGTCGAGTGCCACCATTGATCCGCGTAGCCGCAGTCGAATTGGATGGCCACCGTGTCATCGGCGGAGCCCCGGACGGCGAGACACTTTCCGCTGTTGAGGTTGCGCAGTGTGTAGTGAAGGCCGGTCGAGTCGATGCCGACCTGCCAGTGCTGGTCCGGCCAACCCCCGCATGTGGTTTGGACGGCGGCGGCGTCGTTGTCCCCGCCGCGTACGGTCAGGCACAGGCCGCTGTTGCCGTTCCGCACCTGCATGTTGTTCCAGTTTGAGCCCATGAAGGTCCAGTGCTGGTCGGCCCAGGTGGCCCCTTGGATGTAGTCACAGCCGTACTGCACGGCGTTGCTTTCGCCGGACCCCCGGGCGACCAGGCACTTTCCGCTGTTGTCGTTCACTATGTGCTGGAGAGCCGACAGGGACGTTGTGGTCGTTTCGGCGGAAGCCGTCCCTCCCATCGGCAGGGCCACCAGAGCCGCGGCACCAAGAAAAACGCAGAACTTCTTCACGTGATCGCCCTCTCTTGTCGAAATCGAGCACATTCAGCATCGCCGGGAAGGATGACGAAGTCACCGTTGAAACTCGCCATGGCCCGAGGGTGGAAGACGGAGTGCTTCAAGTGACGAGGGAGGAAGCCGACCTGCGTCGTCGGCAGCCCGGCGTGGGCCGGACTTCTGGGGTCAGAGGCACGAGCACACTGGCGGGCCGCATGTGAACGCCATGGGCCGGTATTGCTTGGGAAAAGCTTGTCTCAATTTCGGCCGGATGGCCGGGGGAGCTTCAGTGGGGTCTGCTCCAGCTCCTGCTCAAGCGCGTCGGCTTCGCTCACTTGCCGTATCGCAGAACCCCGTTGTCTGCTGTCAGGCCTCGTGAGAGCATCGGGTCCAATGGTCCGTCGCCTTCCGCCCACGCTTCGCGGCGTGGCCGGGAGGCGCCGGACCCATGGGAATATAGAAGGCGTACAGAGGTGCGCCGGGGGGCCCCGAAAAGCCCGGTAACCCCCGAT
>NZ_JBSFJC010000052.1:0-57730 GCF_053597855.1 Kitasatospora sp. NPDC001225 | reverse complement strand
CTATCCCGATCTCGGCGGCGTGGTCCCGGCCCCGGCCCCCCGGGGGCTGCCCCCCCCCCCCCCCCCGGGGGGCCTCCTCCGTGCTCAGGCGTCGGCCGGCCGCCGGCGGCCGAGCAGGCCGGTCTCGTGCAGCAGGAGCGCCTGGCCGCCCCACACCAGCACGGTGCCGACCAGACAGGCGAGCGCGACCAGGATGCCCATGCCGATCCTGACCGGCCGGTGCTCGGCCACCTCGCCGGTCGAACCGTCCGCCCACACCTGCTCCCGATGGCCGTCCGGGTGGTCGCCGTCGCGGGAGCGGCGGACCTGCTCCCAGTCCTGCCCGGCCGCCGTCCAGCGGTAGGTGCAGCTGTAGACGTCGATCGAGCCGATCGGGCCGCGGTCGCTCTCCAAGGTCTCCGAACCGGAGACGTGGCAGCCGCTCAGGGTGGCCGTCACCGCCTTGTCGGTGCGCATCCAGCTCCGGATGTCGTCCGTGGCGGACGCCGCCATCAGGACGCCGACCAGCGGCGGCACGAGCAGGAACAGGCCGATGCCCACGACCGCGCCGGGGGAGACCTCGTACCGCAGGAACGGTCCCGAGGCCGCCGCGCCCGTCAGCAGGGCGGCCCCGAACACCCACCCGTGCCAGGACAGCCACCCCGGGTCGTCGAACACCCACTGCCAGGCGGCCAGCCCGCCCACCACCGCCGCGACCAGGGCGGCCGCCAGGGCCACCAGGACGCAGGCCCGCTGCAACGTGCTCCACTTGGACACGCTCGTGCCCCCTCCGCACTCGGCTCCGCCTCCATCCTGGCGGAGGGGTGCGACATGATCCAGAGCCCGGCACCGGGACCGCCCGGGACCGCTCTGCCCCGGGACCGCTCTGCCCCGGGACCGCTGTGCCCCGGGACCGTCCTCAGGACAGTCCGAGCAGCGCCCCGGCCCCGGCCGCCGCCACCACCAGGAGCAGGGCGGCCCCGTGCGGGCGCCACAGGGCGAGGGCGGTGCCGACGGCCTCGCGCAGCAGGAGGTACGGGCCGTGCGCCAGCGGGCCGTCCGCGCCGAGCACGGCGGCGGGGGCGCCGGCCCGGCGGGCGGCGAGGGCGGAGCGGACGGTGTGGAAGCCGTTGGTGACCACCGTGCAGCGGTAGCCGGGGCGTTCGGCGGCCATCAGGGCGGCGCTGAAACGCAGGTTCTCGGCGGTGTTCACGGCCCGCTCCTCGCGCCGGATCCGCTCGGCCGGGACGCCCCGGGCGACCAGGTAGCGGGCCATCGCGGCGGCCTCGGTGCAGTCCTCGTGCGGGCCCTTCCCGCCGGTCACCACGACCAGCGGGGCGTACCCGGCGGCCTCCTCGGCGGCGAAACGTTCCAGCGCGGCGTCCAGCCGGGCCGCCAGCGGGGGCCCGGGCTCGCAGCCCTCCAGCGCGGCGCCCAGGACCACCAGGTAGTCGGAGCCGGCCGGCACAGGCCGGCGGCGGTGGTACAGCGCCAGGCCGAGGAAGCCGAGCAGCCAGAGCGGGACGGACCCGCAGAGCAGGACGGCGACGAACAGCAGGACGTGCATATACGTTCGAACGCCTGCGGCGGAACGACCGTTCCGGGGCGGTCCCGGAACGGCGGAACCCCCGTTCCGGAGGCGGAACGGGGGTTCCCGGGAACGGTCGTTCCGCGGTGAGTGGTGGGGTGGCCTCAGCCGGCCTCAGCCGGCCTCGGCCGCCGGGGTGGCGCCCGCCACCGGGGCGACCGGGGCGGCCGGGGCGGCCGGAGCCGAGCCGGGGCGCCGGTCGCGCTTGTGCAGCGAGGCCAGGTAGGCGTTGTACGCCTCCAGCTCGGCGTCGCCGGTGCGCTCCTCGGAGCGGTCGCGGCGGCGGGCCTGCCGCTGTTCGGAGCCCATCCACTGGTAGACCAGCGCGATCAGCACGATCGCGGTCGGGATCTCGCCGAACGCCCAGGTGATGCCGCCGGCCAGCTTCTGGTCCTCCAGGAGGTTCGTCCCCGGTGGTGCGCCCTCCACGGTGAAGGTGGTGACCAGCGGGTGGCCCGCCATCATCACCGCCACGCCGAAGAAGGCGTGGAACGGCATCCCCATGAACAGCTCGATGATCCGCATCACGTGGCCCGGGCGGTGCGGGCCCGGGTCCACGCCCATGATCGGCCAGAAGAAGGCCAGACCGGTGAGCAGGAAGTGCACCATCATGAAGATGTGCCCGAGGCGGTACTGCATCAGGAAGTCGAACAGCGGGGTGAAGTAGACCCCGTACAGGCTCGCGATGAACATCGGGATGGTGAACGCCGCGTGCGAGACGATCCGCATGTACCGGCTGTGCAGCAGCGCCACCAGCAGCTCGCGCGGCCCGCGCGGACGGCCCTTGCCGGCCGGGCGCAGGGCGCGCAGCGCCAGCGTGATCGGGGCGCCCAGCAGCAGCAGGATCGGCGTCAGCATGGAGAGCACCATGTGCTGGATCATGTGCGCGCTGAACAGCACCATGCCGTAGTCGTTCAGCCCGGTGCAGGTGACCAGCAGCATGGTGGCGACACCCGCCGCCCAGCCGACCGCCCGGCCGATCGGCCAGCGGTCGCCGCGCCGGTACAGCCGCACCACGCCCGCCGCGTACAGCCCCAGGAGGACCAGTCCGCCGAGCAGGAACACCCAGTCGGGGGACCAGGTCCAGACGTTGGACAAGCTGAACGGGCCTAGTTGGGTCATCCCGCCGTGGTGGTGCATTCCTGACATTCCGTCGCCCATCGGCGGGTCCTGCTTTCCGTCCTCGTGGTCCAAAACGCGGGTCCGGTTCGCCCGTTTTGCTTGACATACAGCCTAGGTGGGCCTTACCCCGGGCCATCCCCCCACCCCCTCCGTACGGGTGTCTCCCCACCGGAGCGCCTCCTGGCTAGACTGACCGGCCGGTCGGCGGGGAGGCTCGGGGCTCGGAGTCCGAGGGCTCGGGGATTCGACAGGGAGGCTCGGAGATGGCGACGGAACACGGCCCCGCGGCGCCCACCACGGTCGCGCTGACCGGGGCGACCGGCTTCATCGGCTCCGGCGTGCTCGCGGCCCTCGCCGCGCGCGGCGTCCGGGTACGCGCCCTGGCCCGCACACCGCCCCAGGAGGCCGTACCGGGCCCCGTCTGGGTCCCGGGCGACCTGGCCGACCCGGCGGCGCTCACGGAGCTCTGTACGGGCGCCGGGGCACTGGTGCACCTCGCCTCCCGGGTCGACGGCGGAGCCGAGGAGTGCGAGGCGGTCAACGACCGGGGCACCGCCGCCCTGATGGCGGCCGCCACCCGCGCCGGGGTGCGGCGGATCGTCCACCTCTCCACGGCCGCGGTCTACGGCGAGGGCCCGCACCAGGGCATCGAGGTGGACGAGGTGCCGCCCGCCCCGGTGTCCGAGGCCAGCCGCACCCGGCTGCTCGGCGAGCGCCACGCGCTGGCGGCCGGCGGGTGCGTGCTGCGCCCCGGACTGGTGACCGGCACCGGGGACCGCTGGGTGGTGCCCGCGCTGGCCGAGCTGGTCCGCCGGGTGCCGGTCCGCTGGGAGGGCGGCCGCACCCGGCTCTCGATGGTCGACCGCGCCGACCTGGCCCGGCTGATCACCGCGCTCGCCCTGGACGGGCAGGCCGCCCCGACGGGCGTCCACCACGCCTCGCACCCCGCCCCGGTCCGCGGCGGCGACCTGCTCACGGCCCTGGCCGCCCTCGGCCTGCTGCCCGCCCCGGACGGCCCGGACACCCCCTGGGAGGAGTGCCGCCGACTGCTGGCCGCCGCGCCCGGCCGGGTCTCCGAGCGGCAGTTCGGCCTGATCGCCCGCGACCACTGGTACCGCAGCGACCGGATCTGGCACCTCGCCGCCTGCCCGCCCGGCCCCGGCCCCCTGGCCCGCCTCCCCGAGGCCGCCCCCTGGTACCGCCAGGCGCTCGGCCGGCCCTGAGGGGCCGCCGGGAGGCGGGCGTCGCGGCCGGGGTCCTCCCGGTCCCGGTTCAGGAGGCCGCGTCGGCGAGCAGCGCGGTGGTCAGCTCGTGGAGGCGCCGCGCCGCCTCGGGGTCGAAGGCGGGGCCGGTGATCTCCAGTGGCTCGCCCGTCATGGAGGCGGAGAGGGTCTCGGCGGGCGGCGCGTCGAGCGCCGCCAGGACCGGCACGATCCCCTCCTCCACCGGCCTGGCGTTCCGCCGCGCGGCTTCGATCTGCTCGGCCATGACCGGGTCGTACTCGCCCGAGAAGCTGGTGCGGACGCTGCCCGGGTTCAGCAGCACGTACCGCACCGGCCCGGCCGGCCACTGCTGGGCGAACCCGACGCCGAGCAGGTCGTTGAGGCGGCTGCCCTGCATCAGGGCGTCGATGCCGCTGTAGTCGCGCTCACGGCCCAGGTCGTCCCAGCGGATCTCGCCGAAGTCGACGCCCGGGCCGCAGACGTTGACCACGACGGGTGACGGTGCGGCGGCCAGCACGTCGGCCAGTTCGTGGCTGAGGACGAAGCGGCTGAGGTAGTACAGCGCGAAGGTGTGTTCGAAGCCCTCGGTCGTGACCAGGCGCGACGAGCGGAAGTGCTGGGCGCACAGGACCAGTCCGTCGATCCCGGCGAACCGGTCCCGGATCTCACCGATGGCCCTGCGGGTCTCGCTGACCAGGCTGAGGTCGGCGGCGATGAAGTGTGCGCGGTTCCCGGCGCCGATCCGCTCGGCCTCCGCGAGCACCTCGGCGCCCTTCTCGGCGTTGCGGCCGAGGACGACAACCTCGTCGCCGCGCCCCAGGTACGTCAGGGCAACGGCCTTGCCGATGCCGTCCGTACCACCCGAGACAACAATCGTTTTCACGCTGGGACCTCCACGGAACGGTGAACACGGGAGAACTCGCGGCGGGGAACGCCGGTGCGGCGGGAGCCGACCTGTGGGAAGGCGTGCGGATACGCGCGCCGCCAAGTCATCGATTGATGACTCGGTCGAAGCTAATCGCGCCGGGATACCATGTCAACAGCTGATGACTTGATGCCGCAGCACCTGTCGATCCACCGGGAGAATGCCGTGACCGCACCGTCGAGCGGCCGGCCGCCGCGCCACAAGCGCGACCGGGAGGCCACCAGAGCCGCCCTGCTGGCGGCCGCCCGGGTCCACTTCGGCCGCGAGGGCTACGCCGGGGCGAACGTCCGCGGCATCGCCCAGGATGTGGGCGTGGACGCCTCGTTGGTGTTCCGGTACTTCGGTTCGAAGCGGAAGCTGTTCGAGGAGGCGTCGGCCGAGGACGCGCAGGAGGCCGGGGCCGTGCTGGCCGGCCCGCCCGGCCAACTCCCTTACCGGCTGCTGGAGATGATCCTCCGCGAGGAACGGCCGGAGTCGGTGGGCGACCACCCGTTCATCGCCATGCTGCGGTCGGCCGGCGACGAGACGATCCGCGGTCAGCTGCACGACCAGGTGTGCGACACCTACATCGCGGGCCTGCGCGCCCTGGTCGAGGGGCCGGACGCGGATCTGCGGGCTGAGCTGTTCAGCGCCTGGCTGCTGGGCATCAGCGTGGTGCGGACCGTGGTGCGCAGCGAGGTGCTCGCCGCCGCGACCCTGCCCGAGGTGACACCGTACTTCGACCAGGTGGCCGCCGCCCTGCTCGGCGGGGGCGGCTCCGCCGATGACCGACGAGGTGGGCCCGATCGTTGAGGGGCCGCCGGTGCCGGGGTGTTCCCGTTGCGGCGGCCGGCGGCCCCCATCGGGCGTGGGACCGTCAGGCCGTGGCCTGCCCGGCGCCGGGGCGCTGGTTCTTCGCGTCGACGACGGCCCGGGTGACGATGGTCGTGCGCTCCACGACGGTGCCGGGCTTGATGCCGTACTCCTCCCGGACCTGCACGCCACGGCTGCCGAGGTACTGGTGGCTCTCCCGATCGAAGATCCACTCCGATCGCTCGCCGGTCTGGGGGTCGAGCCGCGCCAACGCGATCCCGTCGCGGCCGGAGACGTCCTGCGCGTGCTCGACCACCACCACGCCCGGGATCTTGCCGGCGGCCTCGTAGAGCGCGGCGGCGAGGGCGGAGGGGACGAGCTGCTCGCGGATGATGGAGCCGATCTCGTTGAACGCCTGCTGGTCGTGGTCCCGGTCGCCGCTCACCGTCGAGTAGACGGACTTCAGCAGCGCGTCGGGGTCGGCGGGCTGGGCCGCGAGCCACTGGTAGGTCAGCTGCTCGCGGGGCTCCTTGGTGTCCAGCGTGATGCCGCCCTTCGACTGGTAGCCCGGCTCGTCCAACCAGCCCTTGGTGCCGTCGGGGGACTTCCACACCTCGCGGTCGTGGAGCGGCTGGACCCAGGTGGCGGACTCCCCGGTGTCCACGTTGTGACGGGTGGCCATGAAGGAGACCTGGCTCTTGACGTAGACGAACTGGCCCGGTCCGGGCTGGGGCGTGGTGCGCGCCGTCGCGGCGGCGGCGATCGCGTGGACCGTCGAGGCGAGCTGGACGGTGCTCCCCTCCTCGATCCGCACGACGGGTGCCCTGACCAGCCGTGGGGAGCCGACGGTGTCGGCCGGGGTGTTCAGGGAGACGACCACGGCGAGGGCCGCGGCCGCGGCGACCGGCGCCGCGAAGAGGACGGTGCGGCGCAGCGGGCGCCGTACCGGGGCGGCCGCGGGGGCGGCCTGGTCGGGCCGGTGGATCTCGCTCATCAAGTGCTCCTCGAGCAGGTCCTGGCGGTCGGCCGCCAGGCGGGGATCGGCCGGCGCCGGCAGTAGACGGGCCAGTTCCGCGTGGTCGAGCGGTTCGGTGTGCCGCCGCGAGTTGCGGATCATCGGTGCGTCTCCTTGTGCGGCCGGGCCGCGGTGCTGCGGCTGCCCTGTACTTGTCCGGGGATCGGGAGCGGTTCCGTGTTCTTCTGCGCGGCGCGCAGTTCCTCGGCCGCGAGTCCGCGCAGTCGGGTGCGGGCGCGGGAGAGGCGCGAGCGTACGGTGCCGACGGGTATGCCGAGGGTGGCCGCCGCCTCCGCGTAGCCGAGCCCGGACCAGACGCAGAGCGCGAAGACCTCGCGTTCCGAGCGCCGCAGGCGCCCCAAGGCCTTGTGGGCGGCGGCGAGTTGCTCGGAGTCGGCGATGCGGCCGACGAGTTCGTCGGCGAAGTCGGGGACCGGGTCGGTCGCGGGCATGCGGGCCAGGGCCGCGCTGTGGCGGCGGGCGGCGCGCGTCGTGTTGCGCAGCACGTTGACGGCGATGCCCATGAGCCAGGGGCGTGGGCTGTCGCCCTCGTCGCGGAGTTTCCCGCGCAGGCGCCAGGCCTCGAGGAAGGTCAGCGAGACCACGTCCTCGGCGAGTGCCCAGTTCCCGGTCACGCGCACGGCGTGGCGGTACACCAGGGAGGCGTGGTCCCGGAAGAGGTCGCGGAACGCTTCGGGGTTCCCGGCCCGGAGGCGGGAGTGTGGATGGTTCACGTCATGCCTTGTCCGGGCGGGAGGACCGGTTCCCGTGATCCGGGTCACCATCCGCGGTGTCAGTTCCTGGGGACCAGGGTGTTCTCGTTGCGGCGGCCGGCGGCGTGGTCGTCGATGTTGCGGGCGGTGGCGTCGATGATCTGGCCGACGGCGGTGCGGGTGAAGTAGGCCTGGTGGCTGGTGACGAGGACCTGGGGGAAGGTGACGAGGCGGGCGAGGGTGTCGTCGGTGATGCCCTCGATGGAGCGGTCGGTGAAGAAGACGCCGGTCTCCTCCTCGTAGACGTCGAGGCCGACGCCGGAGAGGCGGCCGGCGCGCAGGGTCTCGACCAGGGCGGCGCTGTCGACGAGGCCGCCGCGGCTGGAGTTGATGAGGATGGCGTCGTCCTTCATGCGGGCGAGGGCGGCGCCGTCGATGAGGTGCTGGGTGGCCGGGAGGAGGGGGACGTGGAGGCTCACCAGGTCGGCGCGGGAGAGGAGTTCGGGCAGTTCGGTGTAGTGCATGCCGAGGTCGAGGCAGGCCGGGTTCCGCGCGATGTCCCAGCCGAGGAGTTCGGTGCCGAAGCCGGCGGCGATGCGGGCGAAGCACTCGCCGATCTTGCCGGTGCCGATGACGCCGACGGTCATGCCGTGGATGTCGCGGCCGAGGAGCCCGTCGAGGCGGAAGTCGAACTCGCGGGAGCGGCTCGCGGCGCGGGTGAGGCGGCGGTTGACGGCCAGCGCGAGGGTCCAGGCGTGTTCGGCCACGGAGTACGGGCTGTAGTGGGAGACCCGGGCGACGGTGAGGCCGAGTTCGGCGGCCGCGTCGAGGTCGATGTTGTTGAAGCCGGTGGAGCGCTGGGCGATCAGCTCGGTGCCGCCGGCGGCGAGGACGGCGAGGGTCTCGGCGTCCAGGACGGCGTTGACGCTGCTGCTGACGGCCGGGTAGCCGGCGGCCAGCGGGGCGGTGTCGCGGTTGAGGAACACGTCGAGGCAGCGCAGCCCGTGGCGGCCGGCGAAGGCCTGCTCCAGCAGCGGCCGCTCGTCGGCCTGCACTCCGTAGGCGAGGATCTCCATGCCGGACACGCTAGCGGCGGGGGCCGCCGGACGCCCGCCGGGTGCGGCAAGCGCCCCCGGGACGTACGGAGGCCCCCGGGCCGCGCGGGGCGGGCCGGGGGCCTCCGGGGGGCGGGGGCGGTCAGAGGACCGTCTCGGCCTCCAGGTAGCGGTCCTGCGGCACGGTCTTCAGCTCGGCGACCGCCTCGGCCAGCGGCACCAGGTTGATGTTGGTGCCCTGCAGCGCGGTGATGTGCCCGAAGGCGCCCTTGTGGACGGCCTCGACGGCGTGCCAGCCGAAGCGGGTGGCGAGCACCCGGTCGTAGGCGGTCGGGGTGCCGCCGCGCTGGGTGTGGCCGAGGATCACCGGGCGGGCCTCCTTGCCGAGGCGGTGCTCCAGCTCGCGGGAGAGCTGGGTGGCGATGCCGGTGAACCGCTCGTGGCCGTAGATGTCCTTGGTGCCCTCCTCCCAGTGCATGGTGCCGGGCTCGGGCTTGGCGCCCTCGGCGCAGACCACGATGGCGAACTTCTTCTGGCGGTCGAAGCGCTCGCGGACGACCTCGGTGAGCTTGTCGATGTGGAACGGGCGCTCCGGGACGACGATGGCGTGCGCGCCGGCGGCCATGCCCGCGTTCAGCGCGATCCAGCCGGTGTGCCGGCCCATGACCTCGACGACCATGACGCGCTGGTGGGACTCGGCGGTGGTCTTCAGCCGGTCCAGCGCCTCGGTGGCGACCGAGACGGCGGTGTCGAAGCCGAAGGTCACGTCGGTGGCGGCGATGTCGTTGTCGATGGTCTTGGGCACGCCGACGATCGGCAGGCCCGCGTCGCTCATCAGCTTGGCGGCCTTCAGGGTGCCCTCGCCGCCGATCGGGATGACCGCGTCCAGGCCGAGGTCGGCGCAGTACTTCTTGGCCCGTTCGACGCCGTCCCGCAGGTGGCTCGGCTGGACCCGGGAGGAACCGAGGATGGTGCCGCCCTGGGCCAGGATGCCGCTCACCGAGTCCAGGGTCAGGGGGCGGTGGTGGCCCTCAAGGAAACCGCGCCACCCGTCCTCGAACCCGATGATCTCGTCGCCGTGGTCGACCACCCCCCGGTGGACCACGGAGCGGATCACCGCGTTCAGGCCGGGGCAGTCACCGCCGCTGGTCAGCACTCCGATACGCATTAGCTTTGCAACTCCCGAGCAGAACCGAGGAACGGCCGGACTACAGGCTGGGACGACGAGCCGTCACCGTAACGGGGCGCTCCCTCGCCGTGGTGGCGGGGAGGTGGCCGCGGGGTGAAGGACCGGCCGATCCGGACAGAACGCCCGAAAACGGCCGCGAAGTCGAGCATACGGCCCCTGGTCCGGCCGGGCAGGAGCCGACGCGGGAGCGGCGCCGTCGGCGCCCCCGCGCGGAATTGCAGCCTGCTGCCGAGGAGGGTGTGCAGTAGGCAGCCCCATTGTGGTACGTCCGGGGCCGCCCGCGGACCGGGTGACCGCATGGCGGGCACCCGGCCGGGGCGTACGGATGTACTACTGGGGACGCGTCGCGGCCGCGATGCGCTCGGCGCGCAGCGCGTCGTACCAGGTGGTGTCGGCCGGCGGCAGCGCGGCGACGTCCAGCGCCAGCTTGAGCAGCATGTCGGCCACGGCGGGGTTGCGGGCCAGCACCGGGCCGTGCAGGTAGGTGCCGAACACGGTGTCCCGCCAGGCGCCCTCGGTGCCGTCACCGGTGCCGTTGCCCCGGCCGACGCTGACGGTGGCGAAGGGCTGCACGCCCTGGCCGAGATGGGTGACGCCCTGGTGGTTCTCGAAGCCGGTCAGCTGCGGCAGGCCGAGCCGGGGGTCGACGTCGGCGAGCACGTCGCCGACGCAGCGGGCGCCCTCGCCGCGGGTGGTCCAGACGTCGAGCAGGCCCAGGCCCGGCTCGCGCTCGCCGAGGTCGTTGATGAACTCGTGGCCCATGATCTGGAAGCCGGCGCAGACACCGAAGATGATCGCGCCGTTCTCGGCGGCCCGCACCAGGCCGCTGTCGGCGCGCAGCCGCTCGGCGGCCAGGCGCTGCGGGCGGTCCTCGCCGCCGCCGATCAGGTAGATGTCGCCGCTGGTGGGGATCGCCTGGTCGGAGCGGACGTCGATCCGGGTCACGTTGAGGTGGCGCTGGCGGGCCCGGCGCTCCACGACCAGGGCGTTGCCCCGGTCGCCGTAGGTGCTGAGCAGGTCCGGGTAGACCCAGACCACGCGCAGGCTGCTCTCACTCATCCTCGAAGGCCTTCCGTCACGTAAAGACTGGTGTGCGGGCGCGGCATCAGCCGGCCACGACCTTCCGCAGCTGCTGGAAGGCGGTGTAGTTGGCGATGGCCTCGATCCGGCCGGGCGGGGCCATCCGGACGGCCTGCTCCAGCGTGTCGACCACGTGGAACTGGAGTCCGGCGACCTCCAGGCGAACGGCCAGGTCCAGCTTGCGCTGGCCCATCACGAAGACCGGGTGCCCGGCGAGGCGCTCGTAGTCGACGTCCCACAGCCAGGAGGTGTCGGTGCCGTCGGCGTCGAGGGCGTTGACGGAGAGGATCACCGGGGCGGGCGGGCCGTCGATCAGCGAGAAGGTCTCCAGCCAGCCGGCCGGGTTCTTGGCCAGCAGCAGGCGGATGTCCCGGCCCTGGTACTGGACCACGTCGTAGCGGCCGGCCACGGCGGCCACCGAGCGCATCCGCTCCAGGGCGACCTGCGGGGCGACGCCGAACACGGCGGCGACGGCGGCCGAGCTGGTGGCGTTGGCCAGGTTGGCCCGGCCCGGCAGCTGGAGCTGGATCGGCCAGGCGCCGCGCTGCGGGTCGATCACGTGGGTGCCCTGGAGCGCCCAGTGCGGGTTGGGCCGGCGGAAGCCGCAGTCCTGGCAGAACCAGTCGTCGCCGGGGCGCTGCATCACACCGCCGCAGGCGGGGCAGGACCAGGCGTCCTCCTTCCAGGCCTGTCCGGCGGCCACCCAGACCACCTTCTTGCAGGAGGAGGCGGCCCAGGTCACCAGCGGGTCGTCGGCGTTGGCGATGACCACGGCCTCGGTGTTCTGGAGGCCCTCGCGCCACTTCTCGGCCATCATCCGGGTCTCGGCGGCGCGGTCGAGCTGGTCGCGGGAGAGGTTGAGCAGGGCGATCGCCTTGGGGCGGGTGTCGCGGGCGACCATCGCCAGGTACTTCTCGTCGACCTCGATCACGCCGAAGCGGGCGTCGTTGCCGCCGGCCAGGGCGGAGGTGATGCCGGCGGGCATGTTGGCGCCCAGGGCGTTGGAGACCACCGGACCGGCGGCGCGCAGCGCCTCGGCGATCAGGCGGGTGGTGGTGGTCTTGCCGTTGGTCGCGCTGACCAGGACGACGTCGAGGTTCTCGGCGAGGGTGGCGAGCAGGTCGGGGTCGAGCTTGAGGGCGACCTTGCCGCCGATCACCGAGCCGCTCCCGCGCCCGGCCTTGCGCGACACGGCGGCGGCGACCCGGCCGGCGGTGACCGCGATCTTGGCGCGGGCCGGCAGCGAGGCGTCGCGTGCGCCTGTGGGCTCCGATTCGGTGCCTGCCATGCTCAGTGGTTCCTCCTTGCTGCGGCACCACCCGTGGCCGAATAACGGGCCGTCGGGCGGCGGGGACGGGGGTCAGCCTACCGACTCCGTCGCCCGACCGGACGATCCGGACCCCGTGCCGCCTGCTGCGACGCGCTCGCGGGTGCTGCTGACGGCCTGTCGGGGAGAGCGGTGTACGGAGCAGCCCCAAGGGTTCGGCTCCGAACCCCTACTGCTTTGACGACGCTCGACGACCACCGTCGGGTTCCCGACCTGCCCGGGTAAGGATCTGGTGAAGAAATGATCAGCGTCCCGGATGGTGGGCGCAGCCGGCCGGATCCCCGGCGGCCAGCGTGGCGGTGATCACCAGGGTGCCGTCCTCGGCCCGGAAGTCCAGCGGCGCGTCCAGCCGTCGCATCGCGGCGATCAGCCCGGTGTTGCCGCCCTGGGTCACCGCGTACACCGTGCGGACGCCGGCCGCCCGGGCCGTCGCCGACAGCCGCCGCAGCAGCGCCGCGCCCAGCCCGTGCCGCTGCCAGCCGTCCTCGACCAGGACGGCCAGCTCGGCCTCACCGTCGTCCCACATCAGGTGCCCGAGCGCGAGGATCCGCCCGTCCGGGGCGGCCACCGCGTAGCTGCGGCCGTGCCGCGGGTCCAGCAGGTGGTCCAGGTAGCGGCCGGCGTCGCGGACCGGGCCGTGGTAGCGCAGCCGCAGCGCGGCGGGGGAGCAGCGCCCGTGCATCGCCAGCGCCGCCGCCCGGTCGGCCGGCCCGGCCGGGCGCAGCAGCAGCCCGGTCCCATCCGGCAGGGACAGTCGGGACGGGGCCTCCGGCGCCGGACCGGCGGCGCGGACGGCGGGCGGGTGCGGCCGCACGGTCCGGTACGGGCCGCCGGTGAGCGCGGGCGGCCGGGTGGCCTGGCCCTCGGGCGCCGCGCACCTGCGGTCGGACCTGCGGAAGGGCCGGTGCCAGAGCCGTTCGGGGCGAGTGCGTGATGCCTTCATGCCGCCGACGCTACCGACGGTGCGCTTCCGTTCGGTTACGTGATCGTGAACGGGCGAATGCCCGGGTGCGCGGCCGGGCGGGGTGGGACAGGGCGGGCCCCCGCCCGGGACGGCGGCACGGGTGGCCGGGACGGCATCGGCGCAGGTCGCGACCGGTGCCTCAGGCGGGTGGGACAGCGGGCGGCCGACGGTGGAGGGCGTTCCCGGGTGCTCCTGGTGAGCAGGAGGCCACGCCCCGTACGGCCACACCCGTACGTCCACGCACCGAAGGCCGTTTCCATGCGCGACACCCCGTCCGTCCCCACCACCGGCACCACCGGCACCACCGAGACCGCCGCCACCACCGGCACCCCCGCCGTCCCGCACGCCCGCCGGGCCCCGGTCGGCACCGCGCTCACCGAGCTGCTCGACCGGCAGGCGCAGACCCGGCCCGGCGCGCCGGCCGTCCTCGGCGAGGGCGGCCTCACCTTCCAGGAGCTGGCCGGGACCGCCCGCCGGCTGGCCGCGCGGCTGCGCCGCCTGGGCGCCGTCCCGGACGGCTGCGTCGGCCTGTACGTCGAGCCGTCCGTCGAGCTGGTCGCCGGGGCCTGGGGCGTGCTGTACGCCGGGGCCGGCTACCTGCCGCTGTCGCCCGAGTACCCCGAGGACCGGATCCGCTACATGGTCGAGGACAGCGGCACCCGGATCGTGCTGACCCAGGCGCACCTGCGCGAGCGGCTGGCCGCGCTGGTCCCGGCCGGGACCGCGGTCGTCACCTTCGAGGCCTGCGAGGACGCCGCTCCGCTGCCGGAGGCGGCGGCGGAGGAGGCATACGAGGAAGCGCCCGAGGCGGCCGCCGAGCCGGAGTCGCTGGCCTATGTGATCTACACCTCGGGCAGCACCGGCCGCCCCAAGGGCGTCATGATCGAGCACCGCTCGGTGGTCTCCCAGCTGCGCTGGATGCACTCCGCCGGGCACCTCGACCCCGGGACCACCGTGCTGCAGAAGACCCCGATGAGCTTCGACGCCGCGCAGTGGGAGATCCTCGCCCCGGCCGTCGGCGCCCGGGTGGCGGCCGGCACGCCCGGCCTCTACCGGGACCCGGAGGCGCTGGTCACCGCCGTCCGGCGGCACGGGGTGACCGCGCTCCAGTGCGTGCCCACCCTGCTCCGGGCGCTGCTGGACACCGAGGGCTTCGCCGACTGCACCGGCCTGACCCGGGTGTTCTCCGGCGGCGAGGCGCTCTCCCGGCGGCTCGCCCGCGACCTGGGTCGCGCCCTCCCGCAGGCCGCGCTGGTCAACCTGTACGGCCCGACCGAGTGCACCATCAACGCCACCTGGCACCTGGTCGACCCGGCCGATCCGGCCGACGGCGCCGGCTCGGTGCCGATCGGCCGACCGGTGGCCGACACCCAGTGCCACGTCCTCGACGAGCAGCTGCGGCCGGTCGCCGCCGACGGCGTCGGCGAGCTGTACATCGGCGGCGTCCAGCTGGCCCGCGGCTACCTGAACCGGCCGGAGCTGACCGCGGAGCGGTTCGTCCGCTCCCCGTTCGCCCCCGGCGAGCGGCTGTACCGCACCGGCGACCTCGTGCGGTGGAACCCGGACGGCACCCTCCAGTTCGCCGGCCGGGTGGACAACCAGGTCAAGCTGCGCGGGTACCGGGTCGAGCTGGACGAGATCGCCCGCGCGATCGAGGAGCACACCTGGGTGCGCCGCTCGGCCGCGGTCGTCACCGGGGACGACCGCACCGGGCACCCGAACCTGGTCGCCTGCGTCGAGCTCAACCCGCGCGAGGCCGCCCTGATGGACCAGGGCAGCCACGGCGGCCACCACCAGTCCAAGGCCAGCAAGCTCCAGGTCAAGGCCCAGCTGTCCGACCCGGGCCTGCGCGACCGGGCCCGGCTGGCGGGCCGCGAGCGGATCGGGCTGCCCGGCCGGAAGGAGACCGACGCCCAGCGCCGGGAGGCCTTCGCCCGCAAGAGCTACCGCTTCTACGACGGCGGCGCGGTCACCCGGGACGACCTCACCGCGCTGCTCGCCCCGCGCCCGGCCGGCACCTTCGGCCGCGACCTGGAACTGCTGAGCCTGCCCGAACTCGGCCGCGTCCTGCGGTGGTTCGGCCAGTTCCACAGCGAGGAGCGGCTGCTGCCCAAGTACGCCTACGCCTCGCCCGGCGCGCTGTACGCGACCCAGCTGTACCTGGAGACCGGCGGCCTGGACGGGCTCGCGGCCGGGCTGTACTACTACCACCCGGTCGAGCACGTCCTGGTCCGGATCGGCCCCGCCGGGGCGCGGCCGGGCCCGGATGGCGGGGCCTACCTGACGCTGCACTTCTCCGGGAAGCACGGCGCCATCGAGCCGGTCTACAAGAACAACATCCGGGAGGTGCTGGAGTTCGAGACCGGCCACATGCTGGGCGTCCTGGCGGAGGCGCTGCCCGAGTACGGGCTGGACGTGCGCCCGATCGGCCTCGACCCGGCGGCCAAGGGCCGGCTGGACGTCGCCGGGGAGGACCACTACCTGGGCGCCTTCGCGGTCGTCCGGGCCGGCGGCCCGGCGCGGGACGAGGGCACCGAGCTGTACGTCCAGGCCCACCAGGGCCGGGTGGACGGCCTGCCGGGCGGCCTCTACCGGTACGCCGACGGCGAGTTGACGCACGTCTCGGAGGAGGTGGTGGAGTCCCGGCACGTGATCGCGATCAACCAGGCGGTCTACGCCCGGGCCTCGTTCGGCATCACGGCCGTCGCCCGCGCCGAGGAGGAGTGGCTGCGGTACATCGTGCTCGGCACGGAGCTGCACCGCCTCCAGCGCAACGGCCTGGGGCTGGGCTTCATGTCCTCCGGCTACAGCTCCAAGTCCGGCCACCCGCTGCCCGCTTCGCGCCGCATCGACGAGATCCTGGCCGGCCGCGGCATCACCCCGGGACCGTCCTACTTCTTCCTCGGCGGCAAGGTGAGCGAGGAGCAGATCCGCAGCGAGGGCATGCACGAGGACACCGTCCACATGAAGGGACCGGCCGAGCTGATCAAGGACCAACTGGCCACCCTGCTGCCCGACTACATGCTGCCCAACCGGGTGCTGGTGATGGACGCCCTGCCGCTCACCGCCAACGGCAAGGTGGACCTCAAGGCGCTGGCCGCCTCCGAGGCCGTCCGCACGGCCGACGTGCGCGGCGCGTACGTCGCACCCGCCACCGGGTACGAGCGGTGGCTGGCCGAGGCCTGGGGGCGGGCGCTGGGGTACCAGGAGGTGTCGGTGACGGACGAGTTCTTCGCCGTCGGCGGGAACTCGCTGATCGCCGTCGCCCTGGTCCACCGGATCAACCGCGAGTTCGGCGTCGCGCTGCCGCTCCAGGTGCTGTTCGAGTGCCCCCGGCTGGGCGACCTGGCCGCGCGCGTCGAACGGGCCTGCGGCGAGGGCGGCGAGCGCGCGGGCGGGGGCACCGGCGGGAGCGCGGCCTCCCGGCTGGTGCCGCTGCACCCGGGGGCGGCCGACCGGGCCGTGTTCTGCTGGCCCGGACTGGGCGGCTACCCGATGAACCTGCGGCCGCTCGGCCGGGAGGCGAGCGCGGGCCGGGCCTTCTACGGCGTCCAGGCGCACGGCGTCAACCCGGGCGAGACGCCGTACCCGACCATCCGGGAGATGGCCGCCGCCGACGTCGCCGAGCTGCGCCGGGTGCAGCCGCGGGGGCCGTACACGCTGTGGGGCTTCTCCTTCGGCGCCCGGGTCGCCTTCGAGGCGGCCTGGCAGCTGGAGCGCGCCGGGCAGCGGGTGGAGCGGCTGCTGCTGATCTGCCCCGGCAACCCGAAGGTGCGCCGGGACGACGCCCGGTCGTGGGGCCGTGACGCCTCGTACGCCAACCCGGCGTACCTGACCATCCTGTTCGGGGTGTTCGCCGGCCGGATCAGCGGCCCCGACCTGGAGCGCTGCCTGGCCGAGACGGTGGACGAGGCGACCTTCGTCGCCTCCGTGCACCGGATGCTGCCGGAGCTGGACGAGGAGCTGATCCGGCGGATCACCGGGATCGTCGGCGAGACCTACGAGTTCGAGTACAGCTTCCGCGAGCTCGCCGAGCGGCGGTTGGAGGCGCCGGTGACCGTCTTCAAGGCCGCGGGTGACGACTACTCGTTCATCGAGGGCAGCACCGGCTACTCCGCGGCTCCGCCCACCGTGGTCGACCTGGCGGGCGACCACTACGGGGTGCTGCGGGAGCACGGGGTGGCCGAGCTGGCCGCCGCGATCCGGGAGGTGGAACGGACGGGCCCCGGGGAGCCCCTGGGCCGCTGATCGGATGATGTGGACACGCTCACGGATGGCTCAGGATCCGTGAGCGGGGGAGCCCCTTCGGATAGGGATGGCTCGGCTTTTCCGCCGATCCCGTCTCCTCCGAAGGGGCTTTCCGATGTCCGTGAAGAACTCCGCACTGGCCACCGCCTGTTGCGCCCTGCTGCTCGCCCTGCCGCTCGCCCTCGCCCAGTCGGCCGCCGCCGACAGCAACGGCCCCAAGACGCCCGAGGAGGCCGCCACCTGCCACCAGGTGCTCGGCGCCCTGCTCGGCGGCTTCGGGCCGATGCTCGGCGAGGCCGTCTGCGTCGTGCAGCCGGCCGACAAGGGCTGACGCCTCCCGGGAATCCGCCGCCGGCGGTGGCCGCCCTCCTCGGGCCGCCGCCGGCGGAGCCGGATCCCGGGCCCGCGCCGGGTGCGGGGCCGCCGGAGGCCGGCTCCGGATTCGCCCGGCCGGCCCACCGGGCGCGGGCCGGTCGTGGCGGCGGTCGGGTGCCGGGCCGACGATGAGGGGGCGGGGCGGGGGGCGAGAAGGGAGCAGGACCGTGCAGGAGTTCCTGGTCGAGATCACCACCAGCGTCCCCGAGGGCACCGCCGAGGAGGAGGTCGACCGGCGGCGCGCCGCCGAGGCCGTCCGCGCCCGCGAGCTGGCCGCCACCGGCCACCTGGCCAGGCTGTGGCGCCCGGTCGGCGAACGGCGCAGCATCGGCGTCTGGCTGGCGGCCGACGAGGCCCGGCTGCGCGCGGAGGTGCTCGGCAGCCTCCCGCTGCGGCCGTGGATGACCGTCGTGGTGACCCCGCTCGAACCGCACCCCAACGACCCGGGCCCGGCCTGAGGCGACGGCTCAGGCGATGCGGGTCGGCGCGTCCTGGAGGGTGTGGCCGGTGGCGGTCAGCAGCGTCGTCAGGACGGCCGGGGTCACCGGGTGCTCGGTGCGGAGGTAGAGCTCGTCGGCGGCGGGGTGGGGGTGCACGGAGAGCAGGGTGATCCGGTGGTCGGCGAGCGCCGTGCCGGTGTGGGCGAGGGCCGTGGTGCGCACCCGCCAGAGCGCGACCGGGGGCGGGGCGTGCGGTGACCACCAGCTGTGGAGCAGGGCGGTGGCGAGCAGGGCGAGCGCGGAGGCGGCCACGACGACCGGGCCGTCCGGGCCGTGGACGACGATCTTGGCGATGAGGTCGGCCGCCGTGACGGAGAGGAAGACGGCGGCGAGTTCGACGGTGTCACGGCGCCAGCGGTGGGTGCGGCGGGCACCGGGGCCGGCGGGGGCACGGAGGGGAGAGGGCTTCGAATGCTCCATGCCACCACCGTGCCCGACCGGTGTTTCCCGGTCGGGCATCCGTCGTGACCGGCCGGTTACGGTCCGCGCCGGGGTGTTACGGGAGGAACGCGCGGGGCCGAGTCGGGAGGCCGGGCCGCCGGTGGTCTAGCCGAGCAGGTCGCGGGCCGCGGCCTTGACCTCGGCGAGCAGGAGGTGGAGGTCGGCCTCCGTCGTGGCGGCGTTGAGGAGGCAGGCGCGGAGCAGCTCGGCGCCGTCCAGGCGGGCGCCGGTGACGAAGACCCGGCCGCGCCGCTGGACGGCGGCGGGGAGGTCGCGGTTGAGGGCGTCGCGGGCGGCCCCGTCCCGGCCGGGGGCGCGGTGGCGGAACGCCACGATCGAGGTCTGCACCTCGGCGAGCAGCTCCAACTCCCCGTCCGCTTCGACGAGTTCGCCGAGCCGGCGGGCCAGTGCGGTGCACCGGGCGATGTCCCGGGCGAGCCCGGCCCGGCCCTTGTGGGCGATGGTGGCCCAGACCTTGAGGGCCCGGAAGGGGCGGGTCTGCTCGGTGCCGTACTCGGAGAACCAGCCGAGGGCGCCGGCCGACTCGTCGCGCAGGTAGGACGGGACGAGGCTGAAGGTGCCGCGCAGCTCCTCGGTGTCGCGGACCAGCGCGCAGCCGCAGTCGACCGGGACGCCGAGCCACTTGTGCGGGTCGAGGGCGAGCGAGTCGGCGCGCTCCAGCCCGGCGTAGCGGTGGGCGATGGCCGGGTCGAGCCGGCCGAAGGCGCCGTACGCGCCGTCCACGTGCATCCAGAGGCCCTGCTCCTCGCAGAGGTCGGCGATCGGGCCGAACCCGTCCACCGCGCCGGCGCCGACGGTGCCGGCCGAGGCGACCACCAGGAAGGGCAGCAGGCCGGCCGCGCGGTCGCGCTCGACGGCCGCTCGCAGGTCGGCGGTGTCCAGCCGGCCGTCGGGGCCGGTGGCCACGGTGCGCAGCTGCCGGCTGCCGAGGCCGAGCAGCTCGGCGGCCTTGCGGACGCAGGAGTGGGTCTCGCCGGTGACGTAGCCGACCAGCGGCGGCAGGCCCGCCAGGCCCTCCTCGCGGACGTCCCGGCCGGCCCGCCGGGCGGCGCGGTCGCGGGCGGCGGCGAGGCAGACGATGGTCGCCATCGAGGTGCCGGAGGTGAGCAGGCCGCCGCCGGCCGGGTGCGGGAAGCCGACCAGTTCGGCTATCCAGCGGACCACGGCGCGCTCCAGGTGGACGTCGGCGTGGTCGCCGCCGGCCGAGCTGGGGTTCATCGCGGAGGCGGCGAGGGTGGCGAGCACCCCGGCGGGGGCGGGGGCGGAGTTGACCCAGCCGAAGAAGCGCGGGTTGCCGTTGCCCATCGGGTACGGCAGGACGTCCCGTCCGATGGCGCCGATCAGCTCGTCGAGCGGGCGGCCCTCGGCGGGCAGCGGGGCGTCGAGCAGGGCCTGGCGGGCGGTCTCGTCCATGGGCTGCCAGACCGGGCGTCCGGGCAGGTCGGCGAGGTAGTCGGAGACGAGGTCGGCGGTGGCGTGGGCGGCACGGCGGAAATCGGCGTCGGTGACGTCGGTGCCGGTGACGTCGGTGCTGGGGGAGTCCTCGGTGGTCATGGCGTGCTCCAGGGAGGCCGGGGGACGGGCTGGGCGAGGCGCGGCGTCCTTGGCGCACCCGGGTCAGGCGATGATCGGGTGATCCTACGCAAGCAGGCCCGCACCGTGCGGTGCGAGCCTGCTTGCTGAGACCCGGGGGCGTCGGTCCGGGGGACCGGGGGCATCAGTCCAGCGAGCTGGACAGGCCGCTCGCCGAGCGGCAGTAGCCCTGCATCTCCTTGTTGGTGATCTTGGCGCAGAGCCGTCCGGCCGCGCCCCCGTCGGTGTAGTTGACCGTGTAGTAGCTGACCAGGCCCTCGGCGCAGGCCTTGCGCTGCCAGCCGTCGGCGGCGGTGGCGCACTGCTCGGACGCCCAGTCCTCGCGGTCCAGGTTGTACTTCATGGTGCGCGAGCCGACGCCGCGGCTGCAGTCCACCGCCCCGCCGCTGGCCTTGCCGTTGAGGCACCACTTGAGGGCCTCGGCGTAGACCTCGGGGTGGTTCGGGTAGTCGTGCGAGGAGAGGAAGAAGGTCGGGGCGTAGAAGAAGCAGGCGGACTGGAACAGCGACGGCTGGTCCTTGCACGGGTAGAGCGGGTCCTGGGCGAGCTTGTCGGCGGGCAGGTTGGCCTTGGCCTGCTCGTCCTCCTCGTCCGGGCCGAAGAGCTGCATGAACAGGCCCTCGGAGCAGCGGATCCGGTTCTGGTCGGAGGGGAACTTGTTGCACAGGTCGCGCGCCTTGGCGACGTCCTGCTTGGCGACGAACATGGTGCCGTGGCCGACGCCGTGGATGCAGGGCCCGGTGTTCTTGGGCGCGCAGAGCTTGAGCAGGTCCGTCTCGGGCTGGGTGGAGGCGTTGAGCATCTCCTCGACCGCGCCGTGCAGGTAGCCGGCCGCGCAGGTCTCGTGCGGGAAGGAGATGACCTTCTGGAAGTCGGCGTTGAAGCGCTTGACCGCCGCGTGGCCGAGCTCGTGCGCGATCGGGTGGCAGAAGCGCACGGTGTACGGCTTCTCCTTGGTGATCTTGTCGAGGTCGGCCAGGGCGACACCGGGGTCGGTGGCGTCCATCTCGGCCATCACCTTGTTGCGCAGCGTGGAGCGGGTCCACACGGCGGGGTCGCCGGTCGGGGTGGCGCTCGCGGGGCCGGCCGCGGCCGGCCGGGCGCCGGCGGCGGGGGCCCCGGGGGCGACGGCGGTCAGGGACGCGGTGGCCGCCGCGGGCGACCAGTCGGTGACGGCCACCGACCCCAGGCCCAGGACGCCCAGGAGCAGGGCGGTGAGAATCGCGAAGACTCGCGGCTGCATGACGGGATCCCCCGGCGGATCGAGGTGAACGTTTCGCTCCCATCCTGACGGCACGTGAGCGGTAAGCCGCGATTTCGCCCGCCATTCGGGAGGTGTCGGCGACGCTATCGCACCGTGGGACCTCCGGGCCCGGCGGGATGGTTCCGCACAATCACCCGGACGGAGTACGGGGGCGCGGGCGTCGCCGGGTGCGCCGTTCGGGTGGCGGCACCCGCGCCCCACACGCGTTCAGGCCCCGGCGGTCAGAGCTCCAGCGTCACCCGGTACTCCGTCAGCCAGGCGTCGAAGTCCAGCGCGAGGTCGACGGCCAGCCGGACGGACTGCGGGTCGGTGTCCGGGGCGAGCGCGTCGGCGAGGCGCCGCCGGTCGAGCAGGTCCAGGGCCGGGGAGGTGCGCTCGACGGCCAGCCGGGCCAGTTCGGCGCGCAGCTTCGCCGGGTAGTGCGGGTCGGTGGTGACCGGGTACGGGCTCTTCGCTCGCTCGGCGACCGCGGCCGGCAGCACGTCCCGGACGGCGGCGCGCAGCAGGCTCTTCTCCCGCCCGTCGAAGGACTTCATCGCCCACGGGGCGTTGAAGACGTACTGGACCAGCCGGTGGTCGCAGAACGGCACCCGCACCTCCAGGCCGTTGGCCATGCTCATCCGGTCCTTGCGGTCGAGCAGGATGCAGACGAAGCGGGTCAGGTTGAGGTACGAGATCTCGCGCATCCGCCGTTCGAGCGGATCCGCCTCCGGCAGGTGCGGGACCTCGGCGACCGCCTCGCGGTAACGGGCCCTGCGGTAGCCGTCCAGGTCGAGCTTGCGGAGCAGTTCGGCGTCCAGGAGGTGCTCGCGCGGGGTGGCTCCGCCGCCGGCGATGCCGGTGAGGCCGAGCGCCCAGGGGAAGTCGTCGACGGCGATGGTGGCCGGGTCGTGGAACCAGCGGTAGCCGCCGAAGAGCTCGTCCGCGGACTCGCCGGACAGTGCGACGGTGGAGTGGCGGCGCACGCCCCGGAAGAGCAGCAGCAGCGAGGTGTCCATGTCGCCGACGCCGTTGGGCAGGTCGCGGGCGCGCAGCACGACGGAGCGCCGGGCCGGGTCCGTCAGGTCGGCCGCGTCCAGCTCGACGACGCTGTGGTTGGCGCCGACGTGGTCGGCGAGCAGTCGGGCGAACGGGCCGTCCTGGGTCTGCCGGACGTCGTTGGCGTTGAAGGTCTCGCTCTGCCCGGCGAAGCCGACGGAGAAGGAGCGCACCGGGCCGGCCCCGGCCGCTCCCAGGGTCCGGGCGGCCAGGGCGGTGACGGCGCTGGAGTCCAGGCCGCCGGAGAGCAGCGAGCAGAGCGGGACGTCCGCCTCCAGCTGGCGGTGCACGATGTCGTCCAGCAGGGCCCGGACGGTGGCGACCGTGGCCTCCAGGCTGTCGCGGTGCTCGCGCGCCTCCAGCGCCCAGTAGCGGCGGACCGAGAGGCCCTCGCGGCGCACCCGCACGACGTGCCCGGGCCGGACCTCGTGGATGTCCCGGTACGGGGTGAGCCCCGGGGTGCGGGCGTAGCCGAGCAGTTCGCGCAGCCCGTCCAGGTCCACCACCGGGCGGACGGCGGGGTGGGCGAACAGGGCCTTGACCTCGGAGCCGAAGACCACGCCGTCCGGGGTGCGGTGGTAGTACAGGGGTTTGACGCCCATCCGGTCGCGGACCAGCAGCAGCTCCTCGCGCCGGATGTCCCAGACCGCGAAGGCGAACATGCCGTTGAGCCGCTCGGCCAGGTGCTCGCCCCACTCCAGGTAGGCGCGCAGCACGACCTCGGTGTCGCTGCGGGTGCGGAAGCGGTGCCCGGCCGCCTCCAGTTCCGCGCGCAGTTCGCGGTGGTTGTAGACCTCGCCGCTGTAGGTGAGCACGGCCAGCGTCCGGCCGTCGTGCTCGACCGTCATCGGTTGGACGCCGCCCGCGATGTCGATCACCGCGAGCCGGCGGTGGCCGAGCGCGGCGTGCGGCTCCAGGTGGACGCCGCCGGCGTCCGGGCCGCGGCGGGCCTGGGTGGCCGTCATCGCGTCGATGACCCCCCGTTCGGCGGTGAGGTCGCGCTCGAACGCGACCCATCCGGTGATCCCGCACATCAGCAAGCCTCCGGTCTTCCGCTTCGTGTTCAGGGGGTCACGCTACGTGCGGAGTTGGCGCCGCTTCAAGGGGCTTTCGAGAACGGGGGCGAACGGGTGGCCGTTCGACGGCCGAATGTGAAGGAGTCGTGGATGTGGTCTGAAAGTCGTAATGTCTGCCCGATTTCGGGCAGAAACTTTGGCTTCGGCGGCCGGCCCGACCTAGGCTCCACACTCGTGCCGAGCTCACCCCACCCCCACGAAGACCTCCTCGCCCACCTCACCCGGACCAGCCCGCTCGGGCCCCGGGAGGCGGCGCGGGTCGTGGCGGAGGTGCTGGCGTACTTCTCCGAGAGCACCGAGGAGTACGTGCGCCGCCGCCACACCGAGCTCCAGGCACGCGGTCTGACCAACGAGCGGATCTTCGCCCGGCTCACCGAGGAGCTGCCGCAGCGCCGGGTCTCGGCGCCGGAGCTCTCGGCCCGCCAGTTGCGGCGGATCGTCTACGGCTGAGGCGGCCGAGCGCCCGTCGCCCTCATCGCGCTCGCTGCCCTCAGCGGGCTGACTGCCCTCACGGCCCTCAGCGGGCTGACCGCCCTCGTTCCCGACCTTCCGAAGACTTCGAAGAGGAGACCACGCATGTGCGGAATCGTGGCCTACATCGGCCCCAAGGACGCGACCCCCTTCCTGCTGGAGGGGCTGGCGCGGCTGGAGTACCGCGGCTACGACTCGGCCGGTGTCGCCGTCACCGGGCGCAGCGGCGGGATCAAGCTCCGCAAGGTGACGGGCCGGGTCGCCGACCTGGCCGCGGCCGTACCGGCCCGGTTCAAGGGCACCACCGGCATCGGCCACACCCGCTGGGCCACCCACGGCGTCCCCAGTGACGCCAACGCGCACCCGCACCTGGACAACGCCGAGCGGATCGCCGTCGTCCACAACGGCATCATCGAGAACGCCGACGAGCTGCGCGCCAAGCTCGCCGCCGACGGCGCGGTGTTCCGCTCCGAGACCGACACTGAGGTGCTCGCCCACCTGATCGCCGCGAACGTGGCCGAGGGCGTCGAGCTGGAGGACGCGGTGCGGGCCGCGCTCGGCCGGGTGGTCGGCACCTACGGCATCGCGGTGCTCGACGCCGAGCGGCCGGACCGGATCGTCGTCGCCCGCAACGGCAGCCCGATCGTGCTGGGCATCGGCGAGAAGGAGATGTTCGCCGCCTCGGACGTCTCCGCGCTGGTCCGCTACACCCGCCAGGTCGTCCACCTGGAGGACGGCGAGCTGGCCACCGTCCGGGCCGACGGCTTCCGCACCTTCACCGAGGACGCCCGCACCACGCACCGCCAGCCGTCCACCGTGGACTGGGAGGTCGACTCCTACGACACAGGCGGCTTCGAGCACTTCCTGCTCAAGGAGATCCACGAGCAGCCCGGCTCGGTCGAGCGCACCCTGAGCGGCCGGCTCGACGAGCGCTTCGCCACCGCGCACCTCGGCGGCCTCAACCTGGACGCCCGGGAGCTGCGCGAGATCCGCCGGGTGAAGATCCTCGGCTGCGGATCGGCCTACTACGCGGGCGAGATGGGCGCGCAGCTGATCGAGGAGCTGGCCCGGATCCCCGCGCACAGCGAGCCGGCCTCCGAGTTCCGCTACCGGAACCCGGTGATCGAGGCGGACACCCTGTACGTCGCGGTCAGCCAGTCCGGCGAGACCTACGACACGCTGGCCGCCGTCCAGGAGGTCAAGCGCAAGGGCGGCCGGGTGCTCGGCGTCGTCAACACGGTGGGCAGTGCTATCGCCCGAGAGTGTGACGGCGGTATCTACCTGCACGCCGGTCCGGAGGTCTCGGTGGCCTCCACCAAGGCGTTCACCTCCACCGTGGTCGCCTTCGCGCTGCTCGCCCTGCACTTCGGGCGCATCCACGACCTGTCGCCCGCCGACGGGCGCCGGATCGTTTCGGCGCTCAAGGCGCTGCCCGACCAGATCCGCGAGGTGCTGGAGCAGAGCGAGGCCATCGCCGGACTCGCCGCCGAGTACGCCGACTCCGCGGGCATGATGTTCATCGGCCGGGTGCGCGGCTACCCGGTGGCCCGCGAGGGCGCGCAGAAGCTCAAGGAGATCTCCTACGTGCACGCCGAGGCCTACCCGGCGAGCGAGCTCAAGCACGGCCCGCTGGCGCTGATCAGCCCCGAACTGCCCACCGTGGCACTGGTTCCGGACGACGAGCTGCTGGACAAGAACCTCACCACGCTGGGCGAGATCAAGGCCCGCTCCGGGCGGGTCATCGCCGTCGGCCACCGGCGGCCGGAGGAGAAGCTCGCGGACCACTGCATCCTGGTGCCCAAGAGCGAGCCCGAGCTGGACCCGCTGCTGCTCAACATCCCGCTCCAGCTGCTCGCCTACCACGCCGCCGTCGCCCTGGGGCGGGACGTGGACAAGCCGCGCAACCTCGCGAAGAGCGTGACGGTGGAGTAGTCCCCCCGGAGCCTCGGGGGAGGGCGTCCTCGGAGCGGAGGGCGCTCGTCACGGACCCGCGGGTCCCGGTCGCTGTGCGGACGGCCGGGGCCCGCGTTCCGCTGTCCGCGGGTCAGAAGACCGAGCAGCCGGAGAGGGTGGTCAGGGTGTCCAGGGCGGCGACCGCGGCGACGGAGTTGCCGGCCTGGTCCAGGCGCGGGCCCCAGGCGCAGACGGCGGCGCGGCCGGGGAGTATCGCGAGGATGCCGCCGCCGACGCCGCTCTTGCCGGGCAGGCCCACGCGGAACGCGAACTCGCCGGCGGCGTCGTAGGTGCCGCAGGTGAGCAGGACGGCGTTGATCCGCTTGGTCTCGCTGCGGGACATCAGCCGGGTGCCGTCGGCGCGCACGCCGTACCGGGCGAGGAAGGAGCCGGCCAGCACCAGGTCGCGGCAGCTGGTCGCGACGGCGCAGTGGGCGTAGTAGTGCTCCAGGACGGTCTCGACCGGGTTCTCCAGGTTGCCGTGGCTGGCGATGAAGTGGGCCAGCGCGGCGTTGCGGTGGCCGTGCTCGGCCTCCGAGGCGGCGACCACCGGGTCGGTGTCCAGCAGCGGGTTGCCGGACTCGCGGCGCAGGAACTCCCGTACCGCGCCCGAGGCGTCGCCGGTCATGGTGTGGAGCCGGTCGGTGACCACCAGGGCGCCCGCGTTGATGAACGGGTTGCGCGGGATGCCGTGCTCGGTCTCCAGCTGCACCAGGGAGTTGAACGGGTTGCCGGACGGCTCGCGGCCGACGCCCTGCCAGAGGGTGTCACCGCCGTAGGCCACCGCGAGGGCGAGCGAGAACAGCTTCGAGACGCTCTGGACGGAGAACGGCCGCTGCCAGTCCCCGACACCGTGCAGCTCCCCCTCGACGGTGGCGACGGCCATGCCGAAGGCCTCCGGGTCGGCGGTGGCGAGGGCCGGGATGTAGTCGGCGACCCGGCCCCGGCCCGTGGTCGCCCGGGCGGCCGCCTCGGCGGCCTCCAGCAGGACCGGCCAGTCCAGGTACTCCCCGCCGGGCACACCGTTCAACGCTTCTCCTCCACCGGCACCGACTGGGAACACGACCGGGACCGGGCGCGCGGTGCGGGTGCGTCCGGTCCGACCAGGATTATCCGTGTTTCGGGCGGGTGGGTCGGGAGGGGGGTGGGTGGTTCGCTCCGTGCGGTGTCGTGAGGCCGTCGGTGCCGGGTTGTGCCGCTCGGCGGTGTGCGGCGGTGTGCGGCGGCGTGCGGGCCGGCTACGGGGCGTTGGTGGGGGCCTGGACGGGCGGGCCGGTGAGCAGGGTGCCGGTGTCCGAGTACGGCCAGCCGTTGGGGACGCAGCCGTGCAGCCCCTTGATCTGCTGCATCATCACCGGCGCCGGGGCGCCCGGGCCGGGGCAGTCGACGTGGCCGTTGCCGAGGATGTGACCGACCTCGTGGTTGACGGCCAGCGCGTGGTACTGCTCGGGCCTGCCCTGGTAGAACTCGGACAACTCGGTCCAGCGGGTGAGGTTGACGACCACCTGGTGGGTGACGCCGCAGTTCACCCAGCCGCCGGTGTCCAGCCCGTACTGGCCGCAGATCCGGTCGGTGGACTTCGGGGTGGCCAGGTAGACGGTGAAGTCCACCGGGTCGGCGGGCATCCGCTGGAACGAGGCCGTGCCGCCGGCCGCCCAGCCGTGCCGGACGTCGCCGAGGACCGCGTCGACCTCGGCGGCGAACTGCGCCGGGCTCTCCGCGATCCCGTCCTCCACCCGCACCTTGTAGCGGTACAGGTGCTCGCCGGTGCCGAAGCGGGCGGAGCCGCCCGGCGCGGTGGTGAACGCCAGCCGGTCACCGTCCCCGCCACTCCACGGCTGCCACCAGAGCAGCCCGGCGGTCAGCGCCGCGACCAGCGCGAGGGCGGGCAGAGCGTGCCGGGGCTTCCAGCGGCGCAGCCGCGCGGGCGCCCTCACCGGCCCGCTCCCGCCGCGGCCAGATGGCCGTACACGCCGCGCAGGGCGGCGTGGGCCATCAGGAGGGCGGTGGTGTCCGGTCGGGCGTGGATCGGGGCCAGGGTGGACATGGCGGAAGTGCTCCAGGACGGGATCGGCGGGCCGGGGCGGCCGATCGGCGACCGGGCCGTCGCCCGGTCGTGCGAAAGGGTGGTACCTGGAGGAACGGGGCGGGGCGCGGCGGCGGTTCAGGGCGCCTTCGCGGTACGGGACGCCTTCGCGGTTCGGGCGGTGGCGTGCGCCACGGTGCCGGCCCCTGTCGGACGGGAGGCCCGGGTGGTTCCCGGAACCGCTCGATGGTGTCACCCCGGCGGCGTGTCCCTGGGCGGCGCCGTCGGATTCGGGTGTCGTAGGGCGGGTCGATCCGTCCGGGTCGGCCCTGTCCCGAGCGAGCTGCCATCGGAGGCGCCGTCATGTCCACCACCGCTGTTTTCACCGTCGACGGCATGAGCTGCGGCCACTGCGAGAAGACAGTCAGCGCCGGGCTCGCCGTCCTGCCGGGCGTCACCGACGTCAGTGCCGACGCGCCGAGCGGCCGGGTCACCGTGGCCTCCGCGCAGCCGCTGGACGAGGCCCTGGTCCGCCGCATCGTCGACGGGGCCGGGTTCACCTTCGTCGGGCAGGACTGAGGGCGGTTCCGGGGCGGGGCGGTCCGGGAGCGCGGTGCAGGGGGCGCGGGGCCCGTCGGCTGTCGTCGACGGGCCCCGCCGCTGTCCCGCAGGCCGGGCTCAGCCCATGCTCTTCGCGCCGTCCAGGGACTCGCGGATGATGTCGGCGTGACCGGCGTGCTGGGCCGTCTCGTTGGCGATGTGCAGCAGCACCCGGCGGGCCGACCACTCGGCGTCCGCCTCGAACCACGGGGCCTTCGGCAGCGGCTGGGTGGCGTCCAGCTCGGGGAGGGTGGCCACCAGCTCGTCGGTGCGCACGGCCACCTCGGCGTACGCCGCGAGGACACCGGCCAGCGTCTCGCCCGGCAGCATGCGGAACTCGTCCGCGCGGCGGGCGAAGTCCTCCTCGGTCCAGGCGGTGAAGTCGGGCATCGCGGACGGGCCCTGCACGATGAACTCCGCCCAGAGCCGCTCGACGCTGGTCACGTGCTTGATCAGGCCGCCCAGGCACAGTTCGCTCGCACAGGTCCGCAGGCCGACCTGCTCGTCGGTGAGGTCGCGGGTGGTGAAGCGCAGGAAGTGCCGCTGCTTCTCCAGGGCCGCAAGGAGGTCGGCGCGCTCGCCGGTGAGGTTCTGCGTGGCGGCGGGGGTGGCGGCGGCGGGGGTGGTGGTCGTGGTCATCGTCATGGCCTTTCGCTGGGTTCCTGCTACGGGTTCCTGCTCCCTCGGACAAGAACAACGCTACGGACCATTGCGGTCACTTCCTGTCCTGAATCCCAGGGAGAATCGACGTATGGCGAACACCAGCACGCGGACGCTGCGACTGCTCTCCCTGCTCCAGACCCACCGGTACTGGCCGGGCGACGAACTGGCCGACCGGCTCGGCGTCTCCGTCCGCACCCTGCGCCGCGACATCGACCGGCTGCGCGAACTCGGCTACCCCGTCGAGGCGCAGCGCGGCGTCGACGGCGGCTACCAGCTGGCGGCGGGCGCGGCGCTGCCGCCGCTGGTGATCGACGACGAGGAGGCGGTCGCCCTCGCGGTCGGCCTCCAGGCGGCGGCCGAGAGCCCGGTCGAGGGCGTCGCCGAGGCCTCGGCGAGGGTGCTGGCGAAGGTGGTCCAGGTGATGCCGGCCCGGCTGCGCCGCCGGGTCGAGGCGCTGCGCGCGGTCACCGTCCCGGTGGACTGGGGGACGAGGACGGGCACGGGCGTCGACCCGGACGTCCTGACGGTGGTGGCACTCGCCTGCCGGGACGGCGAGCGGGTGCGGTTCTCGTACACGGCCGCCGACGGGCGCGGTACCGACCGGCACGTCGAACCGCACCGGCTGGTCTGCCTGAACCGCCGCTGGTACCTCGTCGCGTACGACCTCGACCGGGCCGACTGGCGCAGCTTCCGCCTCGACCGCCTCACCGCCCCGACCGGCAGCGGCGCCCGCTTCGCCCCTCGGACCCTCCCGGCGGCCGACGCGGCGGAATTCGTCCGCGCGGGCCTCAACAGGATGCCCCGACCGCACCAGGTGGAGGCCCTGATCGAGGCACCGGCGGAGTTCGTCCGCGCCCGCGTCGGCCGCTGGGGCACCGTGGAACCCGTCACCCCGCACCGCTGCCGCCTACGGATGACCGCCGACTCGCTCGACTGGCCCGCCATGGCCCTCGGCTCCCTGGGCGCCGAATTCCAGGTACTCGCCCCGGACGCCCTCCGGACCCTGCTCACGGACTGGAGCACCCGCTTCGCCCGCGCAGCGGCGGAGGGGGAGTAGGCGTAGGAAGTCGGCCTGGCCGACTTCTGGTGTCGGTAGTCCGCGCACCCCGCTGCCCCTGGCTGTTGCTTGCCCGGCCCCGGTGCTCGCCCCTGTCCCTGGGGCGCGGCCGGGGGCGGTTGGTGGCGTGGGAAGTCGGCCCGGCCGACTTCTGGCGTCGGCAAGGGGCGTGGTGCGCCGTTCTGACGGGCGCTTCGTCGTGGTCTGCTGCTTCGGTGCTTGCCATGGTCGGACGACGGCCCGTTGCGGCGGAGTAGGAAGTCGGCCCGGTCGACTTCTGGTGTCGGCAGTCCGCGCACCCCGCTACGCCTGGCTGTTGCTTGCCCGGCTCCGGTGCTCGCCCCTGTCCCTGGGCTGCGGCCGGGGTGGGGGGTGGCGTGGAAAGTCGGCCCGGCCGACTTCTGGTGCTGACGGTCCGCGCATCTTGCTCCGCTTCTGTCCTCACCTTCGGCCTTGCCCTTGCCCTTGCCCTCGGCCTCGGCCTTCGCGTTCGCTCCCTCCCCGGGGCGCGGCCGGGGGCGGTTAGCGGTGTGGAAAGTCGACCGGGCCGATTTCTGGCGGGTGGCCATCGGCACATCACCGCCTCGGCCCGGTGCCGGCGTCGGAAGTCGCCCGGGCCGAGTGCCGGTGTGACCGGCGAGTGTGCCCCGGCCACCGAATGCCGTACTTCCGGTCTGAGCAGCTGTGGCGGCATGGCCGGTGTTGGTGGAGCAGGAAGTCGGGCCCGTCGACTTCTGGTGCCGCCCTGGGCGGGTTCGGGTTTGTGGCGGGCCGGTAGGTGGCGTGGGAAATCGGACCCGTCGACTTTTGGCGCGGGCCCTGGGCGGGTTCAGGCCCAATGGCATTTGGCGTGGGCGTGGGCGTGGGGGGCGGTGGCGGGTCGTGGCGTGGGAAGTCGGCTTGGTCGACTTCTGGCGTCGGCAAGGGGTGTGGTGCAGCGTTCCGGCGGCTGCTTTGTCGTGGTCTGCTGTTCTGGCGCTCGCCATGGTCGGACGACGGCCCGTTGTGGCGGAGTAGGAAGTCGGCCTGGCCGACTTCTGACGGGTGGCCGTTGGGGCGTTAGCGCCTCGGCCCGGTGTCGGTGCTGGCGTCGGAAGTCGCCTGGGCCGAGTGCTGGTGTGGCCGGTGAGTGTGCCCTTGCCATCGAATGCCGTGTTTCCGGTCTGTGCAGCTGTGGCGGCATGGCGGAGTAGGAAGTCGGACCCGTCGACTTCTGGCGCCGGTCTGGGTGGGTTCGAGTTCGTGGCGGGTTGGCAGGTGGAGTGGGACGTCGGGGCCGTCGGCTTTTGGTGGTGGGGGGTCAGGGGGCGATGGCTTCGAGGGTGGTGCGGAGGTGGGTGAGGACGGTGGGGAGGGTGGGGAGTGGGGGTGTGGCGAGGGCGAGGCGGAGGGCGTTGGGGTGGTGGGGGGTGGTGGCGAAGGCGTCGGCGGTGGAGATCAGGATGCCTTCGGCGGCCAAGGCGGCGGCTGCGTGGTCGGGGCGCTGGTGGGGTTCGAGGGTGAGCCAGAGGATGTAGGAGGTGGGGTGGGCGGTGGTGGTCAGGCCGGTCAGGGCCGTGCGGGCGATGGACTGGCGGGCGGCGGCGTCGGTGCGGCGTTCCTGTTCCAGCCGGGCGACCGTGCCGTCGGTGAGCCAGCCGGTGGCGAGGGCGGTGATCAGGCCGGGGGCGCCCCAGGCCGCCGCGCGCAGGCTGGTGGTGGCGGCCCGGAGCAGGTGGTCGGGCAGGACGGCGAAGCCGAACCGCAGGCCCGGTGCCACGCTCTTGGAGAGGCCTGCCAGGTAGCAGGTGCGCTCGGGGGCGAGGGCGTGCAGGGGCTGGGGCGGGGCGGCCTCCAGGAAGGCGTAGGTGCCGTCCTCGATGAGGGTGAAGCCGTGGTCGGCGGCGAGCCGGACGAGGCGCTCGCGCTGTGCCGGGGCGAGCACCCAGCCGAGCGGGTTGTGGACGGTCGGCTGGGTGTACACCGCCCGTACCGGCCGGGTGCGGCAGAGCCGGTCGAGTGCGTCGAGGTCCGGGCCGTCGGTGGTGACCGGGACGGGCGCCAGGTCCAGTCCGTGGGCGGCGGCGAGCAGTTTGATGCCCGGGTAGCCGAGCGCGTCCACGGCGAGGACGTCCCCGGGGCGGGTGAGCGTGCGCAGGACGCAGTCCAGGGCCTGTTGCGCCCCGCTGGTGAGCAGGACGTTCTCGGGCGCGGTGTCGATCCCGCGGTCCAGCAGGTGGGTGGCCACCGCGGCCCGGTCGTGCCGGTGGCCGCCCGGCGGGTGCTGGCGCAGCAGGGCCTCGGCGTCGCCCGAGGAGGCGAGCGCGCGCAGGGCCTGCCGCAGCTGGTCGCCCTGCCCGGGGGAGAGCGGCTGGTTGAAGGAGAGGTCGGCCACCCGGGGCACCGGGAGCGCGCGGGAGGGTTCGAGGCCGTCGTAGCCGGAGCGCAGCCGGACGAAGGTGCCGCGGCCCTGCTCGCCCACCACCAGCCCGGCGGCGGCGAGTTCGGCGTACACCCGGGTGGCGGTGGCGAGGGCGATCCGCCGCTCGCGGGCGAGGGTGCGGTGGGTCGGCAGCCGGGTGCCGGCCGGGAGCGCGCCGGAGCGGATGGCGGTCGCGTACTCGTCGACGATGGCCTTGTAGGAGGGCGGTCGCACGGGTCACCTGCCCTTCCGGGGAGTGGACGGTCCGGGCACGGGCGTGCACAGGCGTGGACGGGTGCGTACCGGAGTGTATCCAGGACAATAAGTGGATTGTCCTGGGCCGGTGTTCCTAGCCTCGTCACATCCAGCAGCGAGGCCAGGAACGGAGCACGCGCCCATGACCATCCGCAGCGAGCGGGACCGGCACGTCGTCACCCTCACCATCGACCGGGAGAAGAAGCTCAACGCCCTCGACTACCCGACGATCGACGCGCTGCTCGCCGAGCTCGACCGGATCGACGCCGACGACACCGTCCGCGCCGTGATCCTCACCGGGGCCGGCGGGCGGGCGTTCAGTGCGGGTGCCGACATCCCGTCGCTGGCGGCCAGCATCGCGGGCGGGCCGGAGCGGGCGCTGCGCGAGTTCGTCCGGCGCGGGCACACCCTCACCCGGCGGATCGAGGAGTTCCCCAAGCCGGTCATCGTGGCCGTCAACGGCCTTGCCTTCGGCGGTGGTTGCGAGATCACCGAGGCCGCCCCGCTGGCCGTCGCGGCCGAGCACGCGACCTTCGCCAAGCCCGAGATCTCGCTCGGCTTCCCGCCGCCCTTCGGCGGCTCGCAGCGGCTGCCCCGGCACGTGGGCCGCAAGCGCGGCCTGGAGATGATCCTCACCGGTGACCCTGTCCCGGCCGCCCGCGCCGCCGAGATCGGCCTGGTCAACTCGGTCGTCCCGGCGGACGAACTGCTGGACACCGCACGGGATCTGGCCGAGCGGATCATCCGGCACGCGCCGACCGCCGTGGCCGCCTGCCTGCGGGCGGTGACCCGGGGCATCAACCTGCCGATCGACGAGGGGCTCGCGGTGGAAGCGGCGGCCTTCGCGGCGACCGTGCCGACGGACGGTGTACGGGACGGGATCCGGCGCTTCCTGGACCGCTCGTCCTCCGGTGGCAGCTCGTCCTCCGGTGCGGAATCCTGAGGCGGTACCGGAAAGTTGTTGTCGGCGGGCGACCGGGGGCTGATCATGGCGGGATGTCGGATTTACTCGCCCGTGTGACCGCCTTCCGCGCCGCCTTCGCCCGCCGCCAGGCGGCGGAGACCGTCGAACTGCCGGAGTTCCCCGGGGTGTTCGCCGTCCGGGACGCGGCGTTCGGTCAATCGGAGGAGCACAACCAGCTGATCGTCGAGGGCCCGGGAACCGACCCGGCGGCGCTGCCCGAGCTGGCCGCCCGGTGGTTGGGGCGCCGCCACCGGTACCGCGTCACGGTGCTGGACCCGGAGTCGGGCGAGCGGGCCGCCCCGGTGCTGGCGGCGGCGGGGTGGGAGCGGGAGAGCGTGGTGGTCCTGGCCCGGTCGACGCTCGGCTGCCGGCGGCCCGAACCAGCCGCGCTCCCCGTCGAGTTGGCCGAGGTACGGGAGGCGGTGCTGCGCCAGCAGCGGGAGTGGATCGAGGACGAGGAGCTCGCCCGGCAGCTCACCGACCGCCGTTCCGCCCGGCTGCGTGGTGCCGAGCGGGTGCACTTCCTGGCCGCTCGGACGCCGGTCGGCGAGGTCGCGGCCTGGAGCGACCTCTACCTCGAACCAGCCGTCGGACTCGGCCAGTTGGAGGACCTGGTGACCGGTTCGCGGCACCGTGGCGCGGGGCACGGCGACACCCTGCTGGCGACCAGCCTGGCGCTGGCGGCCGAGGCCGGTGTCCCGCAGCTGTTCCTGCTCGCGGACGCGGTGGACTGGCCGCGTGAGTGGTACGGCCGCCGGGGTTTCGAGGAGATCGGGCGCGGTCACGCCTTCTACGGTCGGTGACGGTCGGTGACGGTCGGGGCGCAGGGCGGTGGCACGGTCTGCTCCGCCGGCGGGAGCTGCCAAGGCAGTTGAGTTTCGAGGTGGCGCTCGCCGTGCGGGCGGGGGCCGGGTGCGCGGCCTGTTGGAGGACTTCGCTCCGCTGCGGACGGCGAGCTCCGGGTAACGGGCGGGGGCGGGGCACGAAAGGGTCAGGCCGTTTCCGGATCGACGGCCGGCGGGGCTTCGCGGCCGCAGTGGGCGGCGACGGTGTCGGCGAAGGCGCGGGCGAGCGGGCCGAGGTTCTCCCAGTCCCGGACGGCCCACCCGGCGGTGAGGGCGGGCAGGTCGGGCAGCGGGAGCAGCCGCAGGCCGGGGTGGCCGGGGCCCTGCCACTGCGGGAGGGCCGGGACGACGGCGTGGCCGAGGCCGAGTTCGGCGAGCAGGATCGCGGTGTCCCAGTCCGCGACGCTGGTGTCGAAGACCGGCCGGATGCCCGACTTCCCCAGCCAGGACTCGACCTGGGAGCGGGAGACGGAGTTCTGCGGGAGTCCGATCAGCCGGGCGTCCTGGAGGTCGGCGGGGGAGATCCGGTCCCGGGCGGCGAGCGGGTCGCCTGCCGTGACGGCGAGCACCCAGGGCAGGTCGACCACCGGTTGCTGGTCGATGCCCCGGGCCGGGGCGCCGAGGGTGATCCAGGCGAGGTCGACCCGGCCGGCGTTGAGCGACTCCAGGCAGCTGCGGCTGGAGACCTCGGTCTGGAACTCCAGGCTGACCCGGGGGAAGCGCCGCCGGAAGTCCACCACGGCCGCGGACATGAAGTGCCGGATGCTGGTGGCCCCGGTGGTGATCCGGACGGATCCGCCCTCGCCGCGCGAGAGTTCGGCGATCCGGTGCAGCGCGTGGTCGATGCCGCCGAGGCCGGTGGCGACCGCCGTGCGCAGCAGGCTGCCCGCCGCGGTGGGGACGACCCCGCGCGGGTGGCGCTCGATCAGGGCGAGGCCGACCTCCCGTTCGAGCCGCTTCACGTGCTGGCTGACGGCGGACTGGGTGCAGTTCAGCTCGCGGGCGACGGCGCTGAGCGAGCCGGCCCGGCAGACCGCGGCGAAGACGCGGAGGTCGTCAATGGTCACGGAGACCCAAGGTATCGCTTGGAGGGGTCCCAGTAAATCGGCGGATTGACTTGGGTGTTGCGGGGGATCGATCATCGGACCAGGGCCCAGGGCGGCAACCCGCCCGCTGACCCCGCCGGCGTTCCGGACGCTGTGGCGGGAGCGGCGGGCGGGTGTCGACCCGCATCTGTGCAGGAGCAGTTCCGTGCAAGAGCGGTGACGTACGACGGAGGGGGAGTGGGTGGGCGGCGCGCCGATGCTCGGGGTGCGTCGTGCCGGGAGCGCTCGCTGTGGCGCGGGTGGAGCGGGTGTCCGTGCCGGGTGGAACGGATGACGGCCGGGTCATCCGATCGGATGACCCGGCCGTCGGCGTTCGGCGGGAGAGTGGAGAGCCGGTCAGTACGGCGCGGCCGTCACCAGGACACGGGGTAGCGGACCGGGTGCCCGCCGATCCGGCCGGGCAGCAGGCCGATCACGACCAGCAGCCCGGTGGCCAGGACGAGCAGCGGGAGGAAGGGCACGGGGTGCGGCGCCTGCAGGACCACGATCACGGCGGTGGCCGCGGCCGGGGAGTGCGAGAGGTGGGTGAGCATCATCGCGCCGAGCGAGAGCCCGGCGGCGACGGCCGCGCCCCAGGTGGTGCTGCCGGTGACGGCGAGGGTGGCGAAGCCGATCAGGGCCGACATCAGGTGCCCGCCGACCAGGTTGCGCGGCTGCGAGATCGGCAGCCCGGGCGCGCCGTGCACCAGTGCGGCGCTGGCGGCCAGGGGCGGGATCAGCAGTGGCTGGTCGAGCAGTACTCCCACCCCGACCAGCAGGAGCAGGGCGCCGATGGCGAAGACGGTGGCCCGCAGGGCGTGCAGCGGGTGCCGTCCGGGCGTGGCGGCGGGCGGTGGTGTGGACATGCGTGAGCTACTCCGGACGAGGGACGGGGACCCGGAGATGATAAACAGACTGTTGAATGAAAGGTAGGACGTTTTGCCTGTCGGGCACATTCCGTCCAGGGGGCAGGACCACCCGGGGATCCAGAGCGAGCCGGGGATCCAGAGCGAGCCGCGGAACCAGAGCGAGAGAGAGCAGCCCATGACCACGCCTTCCGTCACCGTCTTCCGGGACGTCCGCCCGTACGGTGCCGACCGGGCCGTCGACCTGATCGTCGTGGACGGCCTGCTGGCCGAGCGGGTGCCGGCCGGGGCGGTGCCGGAGGTGGTCGAGGGCGGCGGCCGGATCGCGCTGCCCACCCTGGTGGACGCGCACATCCACCCGGACAAGACGGCCTGGGGTGAGCCCTGGTACAGCCGGCGCCCGGCCGGCTCGCTGCCCGAGTACGTGCAGGGCGACGTCGACCTCCACCGGCACCAGCGCACCCCGCTCGCCGAGCGTGCCCACCGGCTGCTGAGCCACGCCGTGACACGCGGCACCCGCGCCGTGCGGGCCCACGTGGACGTGGCGCCCGCGTACGGGCTGGCCGGGGTGACCGGGCTCGCCGAGGCGCGCGAGCGGCTGGCCGGCGCGCTGGACGTCCAGCTGGTGGCCTTCCCGCAGCACGGGGTCCGGCGGACGCCCGGCGCGGGCGCGCTGCTCGCGGAGGCGGCGGCCAGCGGGCTGGTCGACGCCATCGGCGGGATCGACCCGGCCGGCTTCGACGCCGTCCCGGCCGAGGGCCCGGACGGCGAGGGGCCCGCCCAGCTGGAGCTGCTGTTCGGCCTGGCCGAGCAGCACGGACTGCGCCTCGACATCCACCTGCACGACCGGGGCGAGCGCGGCCTCGGCCCGCTGCGCGAGATCGCCGCGCGGACCAGGGCGGCCGGACTGGCCGGGCGGGTGGTCGTCAGCCACGCCTTCTGCGTCCCGGAGCTGGCGGGCGCCTCGCTCGCCGACCTCGCCGCCGAACTGGCCGAGTCCGGCGTCGGCCTCACCACCGTGGCGCCCTCGGCCCACCAGGTGCTGCCGTTCCGCGAGCTGCGGGCGCACGGGGTGCGGGTCGGGCTCGGCTCGGACGGCGTGCGCGACTCGTGGAGCCCGTACGGCAACGCCGACCCGCTGCACCGCGCCCACCTGCTCGGCTGGACCACCGACGCCCGCACCGACGAGCAGCTCGCCGACTGCTTCGCCCTGGCGGCCGACGGCGGCGCCGAACTGCTGGACCTGCCGGCCGTGACCCTGGAGCCGGGCTCGCCCGCCGACTTCATGCTGGTGACGGGCGAGTGCCTGCCGCAGGTGGTGATCGACCTGCCGGCGCGTGAACTGGTGGTCCGCGCGGGCCGGGTGGTGGCGCGGGACGGGCGGTTCACGGGCTGACGGGCGTCCCGCGGCCGGCGAGGGCCTCCCCGTCGGTGGTGCGGTCGGCGGGCGCCTCCCCGTCGACCGTGCGGCCGCGCCTTGTGCGGCCCGTGCCGACGGAGAGGCGCTCCGGCGACGATGCTCAGAGGGTGCGGGCCGCGCTGGTCTCGTGGAGGTGGACCAGGGCGTCGTAGGCGGTGCCGATCGCGAGGCGCGGCAGCGGGTCGCTGCGGAACTCCGTCCCGGCGTCGTAGGTCGGGCGGGCGGTGTTCAGCCAGGACCGGGTGGCCGGCGGGGCGGAGCGCAGGTCGACGTAGTAGTCGCGGTAGCGGACCCGGTCGAGGGGGTACTCGTTCATGTCCGCGGTGGCCGGCGGAACGGTGACCGGCTTCCAGGCGGCGGCGAACGGGTCGTCCTTGGTGAGGAAGGAGCCGCGGTCGAAGGTGAAGCCGACGGCGAGGTAGTCCGCGCCGAGGGCGTCGCGCAGGTACGAGCCCTGGGTCTTGGGGTAGAGCTCGGGGTCGCTGCTCTGGTAGCCGACGTGGCCGTTGTGCGCGGACAGCAGCACCTTCCCGCCGGTGCGGCGCTGCCACCAGAGGGTGTTGTCGGTCATGGCGCGGTCGCGGAGGTTCTGCATCGCGGCCACCTCGCTGTTGTCCTCGAGGTTCATGGCGGTGAAGGTGAAGGTCTGGGCGATGCTCCGGGCGTTCTGCACCGCCCAGTCGTACGCCTCGCCGCCCTCGCCCCTGGCCGCGGTGACCAGCTCCAGGGTCTGCTGCGCCACGGCGGCGTTCTGCCGCCGCTCGGCGAGCGGGCGCGTGGTGATGTAGCCGATGGCGTCGTCGAACGGGCGCAGCCCGGCGTACAGCTGCTCCAGGCGCGGCAGCGACGCGGGGGCGGCCTCGCGGACGTAGGAGGTCACCCGGTCGAAGAGCTGGTCGCCGATGGCGGGGAAGTCCAGGTCGTCGCCGACGAAGTGGACCGGGTGCTGCGGGTGTTCGCGGTTGTGGTCGCGCATCCAGTCGATCAGGTCGGCGAACTCCTGGCGCTCCCACGGGGACCTGCCCATCGTCTCCTTGACCAGCTGTCGGGCGTCGCCGCCGGTGCGGCCCTGGACGTAGTCGTCGATCCGCAGACCGGAGGACCAACTCGTCTCCAGGGCGAAGGCGGTGAAGCCCTTCTCCTCGACCAGGTAGCGCAGGACCCGCTGCTTCATGGTGAAGAACTCGTGGGCGCCGTGCGTGGCCTCGCCGAGCCCCACCACCTTGGCGTCGCCGATCATCGCGCCCAGCGGACGCAGGTCGGTGGTCCGGCCCCCGGGCTCGGTGGACCGCAACGGGTGGGCGAGACCGTTCAGTTCGCGGACCACGGTGGATATCTGACTGTTCGTCACCTTGTCGGTGCCGGGCTGGTCCGCGTGTGCCGCTGGGGCGAGCAGGGCGGTGGTCGCGACGGCCGCCGTGGCGGCCAGCAGGGCGCGTCGACCGATGGGCTTGCCGTGCATCTCGCTGCGTACGGTCACTTCGGGGGCTCCTCAAATTCGTCGAACCGTCAACCTGTCGGAACGGCCGCGGTGGTTCGAGTGGTTCGCCGGCGAACGTGCCGGTCAATGAATAGTCGATCACCGGGGGGCTTCGGCGCGCTGAGGAGTGCCGCCGGATCGACCAGGGGGATAACCCCCGGGCGGCCCCGGCACACCCGTGCGCGGGGGTGTGCCGGGGCCGGTGCCGGGTGCGGGTTCAGAGCGTGGCGGAGCGGTGGGTCGGTCGGCCGTCCAGGACGGTCAACAGGACGGGGAGGTCCGCCAGTTCGGTGGCCGGGGTGGTGAGCGGGTCGGCGGCGAACACGGTGAGGTCCGCGCGGTGGCCGACGGTGATCCGGCCCGCCAGCTGCTCCTCGCCGGCCGCGTGGGCGGCGTTGGCGGTCATCGCCAGCAGGGCCTCCAGGGCGGTGAGCGCCTGGCCGGGGTTGTGCGGGGCCTGGCTCAGGTCGCGGGTGGGACGGCGGTGGCGGGCGCCCGCCATGACGCCCAGCGGCGGGTAGGGGGCGATCGGCCAGTCCGAACCGAGGACGACCGTGGCGCCCGCGTCCCAGAGGTCCCGGCAGCGCCACGCGCGGTCGGCCCGCTCCTCGCCGAGGCGGCGGGACCAGTTGTCGGTGTGGTCGGCCCGGGTGAAGTCGCAGCAGTGGGTGGGCTGCATGGAGGCGACCACGCCCAGCTCGGCGAAGCGCCGGACCACCGCGTCCGGAACGGTCTCGATGTGCTCGATCCGGTGGCGGACGGGGGACCCCCCGTGCGTCGTCCCCCCGTCCGCCGCCGGCCCGATCGAGTCCAGGGCGTGCCGTACGGCGGCGTCGCCGATCGCGTGGGTGGCGGTCGGCACCCCGGCCTGGTGCAGCTCCCGGACGACGCGGGTGTAGTGCGCCGGATCCGGCCAGAAGGCGTGGGTGGACTCGCCGTGGCAGTCCGGGCGCTCCAGCCAGGCCGTGCCGTTGTCGATCGTGCCGTCCATGAACAGCTTCACGCCGTCCACCCGCCAGAGCCGACCGCCCCGGCCCTGCTGCCCGATCAGCGCCCGCAGGCCGTCCGCGTCCACACCGGGCTGGCACCAGGGGGCGACGCGCAGCCGCAGCGGCAACTCGCCGGCCTCGTCCAGCTCGGTGTAGAGGTCGAGGCTGTCGCCGTTGGCGTCCATCGCGTGGCCGCCGGTGAGGCCGGCGGCGGCCATGGCGCGCAGCGCGGCGGCCAGGCGGGCGCGGCGCTCGGCGCGGGTGGGCTGCGGGGCGGCGCGCTCGACCAGCTCGCAGGCGGCGTCCTCCAGCAGCAGGCCGGTGGGGCGGCCGTCGGCGTCGCAGACCACCTCGGCGGCCTGGTCGAAGCGGCGCGGGCCGTCCACGCCGGCCAGCTCCAGGGCGCGCGGGCTGGCGAGCATGGAGTGGGCGTCGAAGAGCTGGAGCAGCGCCGGAACGCCGTCCAGGACGGGCTCGAGGGCGGCGGACTCCACCGGGCGGTCACCGAAGACGTTCGGGTCCAGGCCCCAGGCGTGCAGCCAGGCGCCGGGGGCGAGGCGTCCGGCCTCGGTGGCGAGGGCGGCGCGGACGCCGGCCAGGTCGGTGCAGCCGGAGAGGTCCAGGCCCTGGGTGAGCTCGGCGCCGGTGACCGGGTGCAGGTGGCCGTCCACCAGGCCAGGGGTGACCACGGCGCCCTTGAGGTCGATCACCGTGGTCGCGGGGTCGGTGAGTTCGCGGACGGTGCGGTCGTCGCCGAGGGCGGCGATCCGGCCGTCCACGACGGCGAGGGCGGTCTGCGGGAGGAAGCCGCCGGAGGCGGGGTCGAGCAGACGGGCGGAGAGGAGGACCAGGGAGGTGCGCACTTCGACTCCAGTGGTGCTTCGGGGTGGGGGCGTGGTGTCGGCGGGGCTTGAGGGGGTTGAGGGAGCTGAGGGGGTCGGGGGCTGGGGCGGTGGTCAGGGCTGTTCGGGGGCGGGGGTCTCCGGTGCGTCCGCAGGGTCCGCAGAGGCCAGTGCGCCGTCGGTCAGGCCCAGTTCGCGTTCGGCGGTGGCGGCGGCGAGCCGGGTGGCGGCGTACGGGTCCTTGCGCAGGCCGGTGTTGGCGTGGACGGCCAGGCCGTCGATCACGACGAGGATGTGGACGGCCGTCAACACCGGGTCGGTGGTACGGAATTCGCCCTGCTCGACCCCGGCGGCGATGACGTCGCCGAGCCGGCCGCGCCAGTCCGCCTCCTGGTCGAGCACGCGGTCGCGCAGGACGGGGCGGTAGCGGCTGAGGTGGCGGGCGTTGAGCCAGAGCCGGCTCACGTCGTCGTAGGACGGGCCGGTGGTGCGGGCGAAGAAGCGGGCCAGGTGCCGCAACGGGGACCCGTCCCGCGGGTCGGCGGGCAGCAGCGCCTCCAGTTCGGCGGTGGCGGCGCTGCCGAAGGCCTCGGCGACGAGGTCCTCCACGGCGGGGAAGTAGTGGCTGATCAGGCCGGGGCGGACGTCCAGTTGGTCGGCGATCCGGCGCAGGGTGATGCACTCCAGGCCCTCGGTGAGGGCGACCTCGGCAGCGGCGCCGACGATCTCCGCCCGGCGGTCCTCGGGGGACTTGCGAACCCTTTTGCGCTGAACGCTTGACGTCATGGGGCGGATGCTATTGAGTGTGCGACCAATAAGCAAGCAGGTGGGCACGACACCCCCACGGAGGGCCCCCGCATGACGTCCACGCTCCCGGACCACCCCCACACCTCGCCGGACCACCCGGACCACCCGGCGCACCCCGCCGCCCCGCCCCAGCGGGAACCGGGCGGCCGGGTCGAGGTCCACGGCATCGACCACATCCCCGAGACCGAGCGACGCGGTCGCGCCCGCGAACTGTTCCCCGTCTGGGCGGCCGCCAGCGTCAACTACCTCAACCTGGTGGTCGGCGGCGCCCTGGTCCTGAGCGGCCTCGGCCTCTGGCAGGCCTTCGCCGTGGTCGTCCTCGGTAACCTGTTCTGGCTGGGCACCGGCCTGCTCGCGGTCTCCGGACCGGCCGCCGGCGCGCCCAGCGAGGTGATCACCCGCGCCATGTACGGCATCCGGGGCAACCGGGTGAACAACGCGGTCACCGGCTGGATGATCTCCGTCTGCTACTTCGCGCTGAACCTCGCCGCGGCCGCCGTCGCCGCCTTCTCGCTCGCCGAGGAGGCGGGGATCACCCCGACCACCCCGATCAAGATCGCCATCGTGATCGTGATCGTCGTACTCACCCTCACCATCAGCGTCTACGGGCACGCCCTGATCGTCCGGCTCTACCTGCCGATCACCCTCGCCCTCACCGCCGCCTTCGCCGTGGTCGGCTACGCGATCGTCACCCACGCCGACCCCGGCTGGACCCAGCCCGAACCCCTCACCGGCGGCCGACTCTGGGCGCCCGTCCTGGCCGGCGTCACCCTGATCGCCTCCGGCCCGCTCTCCTACACCACCAGCGCGGACTTCTCCCGCTACCTGCCCGCGACCACCGCCCCGCGCGCCGTCCTCGGCTGGACCGCCCTCGGCGGCTTCCTGCCCAGCGTGGTGGTCGGCGGCCTCGGCGTGCTCGGCGCCACCGCCGTCGACATGACCGACCCGCAGGCCGCCCTCCGGCAGATCCTGCCCGGCTGGTTCAACCCGGTCTTCCTGCTCTCCCTGGTGGTCGGCACCATCGCGGTCAACGCCCTCACCGCCTACAGCGCGGGCCTCGCCCTCCAAGCCGTCGGCATCCGCATCCGCCGCACCCGCAGCGTGCTGCTCGACGGCGCGGTCGCCGTCTCGCTCACGCTGTACGCCCTCCTGGTCTCCAACTTCCTCGACACCGTCAGCAACGTGCTCCAGCTGACCGTCGTCCTCCTCGGCCCCAGCACCGCCGTCTACGCCACCGACATCCTGCTCCGCCGCAACCGCTACGACGGCCGCGCCCTCGGCGACGAACGCCCCGGCAGCCCCTTCTGGTACCGCGCCGGCGTCAACCCCGCCGGCGCCATCGCCCTCACGGGCGGCGTCACAGCCGCAGCCCTCGGCGTGGACACCCTCTACACCGGCCCACTGGCCGCCCTGGCCGGGGCGGACGTCGCGCTGCCGGTCGGCATGGTGGTGGCGGCGGTCCTGTACGCCGTGCTGATGCCTCGCCGGCGGGGGTGACGCCGGTCCGGCCGCGTGCGCGCCGCAGGGCGGGTGGGAGTGCTTCCACCGCCCGGGCGGCCGGGCGGCCGGGTTGGTGGGTGACCTGCCCGTGGCGGCCAGCTGTGGGCCGGGCGGTTGGTCGTGGGTCGGGCAGCCGATTCGGTGCCTGTCGCGGGCGGCGAGTGAGGTTCGCGCTGGGGCGTGGGCGGTTCTGTGGCTGGGCCGGGCGGGGGAGACCGCGCGCTTCCAGTAGGCGTGGTGGTGGCGGATCTGTACGCCGGGCCGCCGTTTCCGCGTCGGTTGGCCGACCGACCAGGGTGGACCTCGCGCTGTGGGTGGGCATGGTGACGGCGGTGGTGGTTCAGCACGCCGTGCTGATGCGTCGTTGGTGGGTGTGACGCCGGTCGGGGCTGCTGGTCGTGGCCCGGCTGCGCTGCCGCGGGGCGGGTTGGGTGGTGATTCCGCCGGCTCGGGGGCCGGGTCTGCACTGTTTGCGGTCGGCCCTGAGCCGGGCGGTTGGGGGCAGTCGGTTCGGTGCTGTCGCTGGCGGCGAGTGAGGTTCGCGCTGGGGCGTGGGTGGTTCTGTGGTCGCGCTGGTCGGGGCGGACGTTGCGCTGCCGGTGGGCGAGGTGGTGGCGGTCCTGGATGCGGTGCCGATGCGTCGTTGGCGGGGGTGACGCCAGTCGGGGCTGCTGGCCATGGATCGGCTGTCCCGCCGCCGGGCGGGTGGGAGTGGGGGTGCGGTGGTGTTTCCGCCGGCTCGGTGGCCAGGCTGGCCGGGTTGGTGGGTGACCTGACCGTGGTGGCTGGCCCTGGGGCCGAGCGGTTGGTCGTGGGTCGGACAGTCGGTTCGTCGCTGGCGGCGAGTGAGGTCTGCGCTGGGGCGTGGGTGGTTCTGTGGCTGGGCCGGGCGGGGTGGACCTGGTGCTGCCGGTGGGCACGGTGGCGGCGGCGGGTCGTACGCGGGGCCGCCGTTTTGCGCGACGACCGACCGGCCGGGGGTCCGGCGTCTCCGGGACGGGGCCCGGGGCTGGGCGGCCCGGCTGAGGAGCCGCCAGGAACGCAGGCTCGTCCAGGACAGGCGTGTTGGGGTGGGCTGCCCTGGTCAGGAGGTCTGCTGTGGGCGCCTCGGCACGCCGGTGGGGAAGAGCTGGGTGTGTGTGGCTGGGGTGAGTTCCGGGGTCCCGGGGGCGGGGTCCTGGGTGGGCGGGTCGAGTATGGGGCCGTCTGGAACAGGCGTGTTGGGATGGGCTGACCGGGCGGGTGGCCCCTGTGCGGACGGCCCGGGCGTGTGAGGTCTGGGGAAGCGGCCGATGGCGGGGGCCCGGAGTGGGCGCTTCGTGACGGTGACTGCGGTGGGTGTTCCGGAGTTGACACCACGGGGGGTATGCGGCCACGCGGTAGGGGGCGGTGGCTCGCAGCGGGCTGCTCGGTGGTGGTGGTTCGGAGTGAGCGGCGCGTGGTAGGCGGCGGGTTTCGGGTGGGGATTGCTCCGGTGTGGCCGGTTCGGGGGAGTGGGTGGGACCGGGCGGCCAAAGAAAAAGGCGAGGAGAGTGAATCCCCTTGCCACTTTCAAGCTATACCGTGCCCCCGGGCTTGCGGCAAGGCCCCCGGCATGGCGCAGAATCCCGGCCGTAAGGCCATGACCTGCGGAAACGGGAGTCGTGAAATGCGCGTGTTGATGACGACCTGGGGGTCGCGCGGGGATGTCGAGCCGCTGGCGGGGCTGGCGGTGGTGCTGCGGGGGTTCGGTGTGGAGGTGCGGGTGTGCGCGCCGCCGGACGAGGAGTTCGCGGCGGTGCTGGGGCGGGCGGGGGTGCCGCTGGTGCCGTTCGGTCCGTCGGTGCGGTCGGTGGTGGCCGGCCCGAAGCCGCCGACGGCGGAGGACGCGTTCCGGCTCGCCCGTGAGCTGGTCGCCGTGCGGTTCGAGACGCTGACCGCCGCGGCCGAGGGCTGTGACGTGGTGCTGGCGACCGGCCTGATGCCGGCCGGTGCGCGGGACGTCGCCGAGAAGCTCGGCCTGCCCTACGTGTTGGCCTGCTTCCACATCCTCGGACTGCCCTCGCGGCACTCCCGGCCCGGCCGGCGGCCGGGCACGCCGTCCCCGGACGACGAGACCGACTACCGGAAGCTCTGGGAGCAGGACGCCCAGCGGGTGAACGCGCTGTACGGGGACGCGCTCAACAGCCACCGGGCGGCGATCGGCCTGCCGCCGGTGGAGAACGTCCGCGACCACGTCCTCACCGGACGGCCGTGGCTGGCGGCGGACCCGACGCTGTGCCCGTCGGAGGGCAGGACGGAACTCGACGTGGTGCAGACCGGCGCGTGGATCCTGCCCGACGACCGGCCGCTCCCGGCCGACCTGGAGGCGTTCCTGGCCGCCGGTGAACCGCCCGTGTACGTCGGCTTCGGCAGCATGGCCGCGCACGCCCCGGAGGACATCGCGAGGGTGGCCGTCGAAGCGGGCCGCGCGCACGGACGCCGGGTGCTCCTGGCCCACGGCTGGGCCGGGCTCGCCGCGGTCGACGAGCACGAGGACTGCCACGTCGTCGGCGAGGTGAACCAGCAGGCCCTGTTCCGCCGGGTGGCCGCCGTCGTCCACCACGGTGGTGCGGGCACCACGACGACCGCGGCCATGGCGGGCGCGCCCCAGGTGGTCGTGCCCCGGATCGCCGACCAGCCGTACTGGGCCGGCCGGGTGGCCGAGTTGGGCATCGGCGCGGCCCATCTCGACCGCACGCCGACCGTCGACTCGCTCTCCGCCGCGCTCGCCACGGCCCTGGCGTCCGAGACCCGGGTACGGGCGGAGGCAGTGGCCGGCGGTATCCGCACCGACGGGGCGACGGTGGCCGCGAAGCTGCTGTTCGAGGCGGTGGGCAAGAAGGTACCGGCCGCGTCCCGGTGAGTGGCGGGGGCGGGGCGTGTGCCGCCTCTTCCGGGTGAACGGCGAAGGGTGCCAGGTGAGTTCGGCTTCGGATCGGTCTCCTTCCGATTGATCAGGGGTGGTTGGCGATCCGGGCGCGGCTGGTTCGGGCGGCGATCCGGCGACCGGCGGCCGGGTGTCGGCCGGGTCGGTTAGGGTGCCCACGGGCGCGCCCGGTCACCGCAGGCCGCGCGCGAGGGGAGGGCGGCATGACCGACGGCACGCACGGGGGAGTGGGGCAGGACGGCGACGGTATCCAGTGGCTCCTGGAGATCGGTCGGCCGAGTACCGGCCGACCGGGCGCCAGCCGGTCGTCAATGGGTGGGCCCGGCACGGACGGTGAGGTCGGCGGCGTCGTCTTCGCCCGGGGGATCACGCCCGCGGAGCTCGCCCACCGGATGGGTGCCGACCCGGCCACCGCGACCGAGCCGATCAGTGACACCGAGATCCGGGACCTGGACATCGACGTCTACCGCCCCGGCGACGACGGCGACGGCGTGATCCGGGTCGGCGCGTGCGCCGGCTGGTCGTTCGCGATCGAGTACGGCGACTCCACCGGCGGTGAGCTGCTCACCGAGATAGCGCGCGATGGAGCCGAGGTGGTGCACTTCCGCCCGATGCCGGAGCGGCGGCCGGCCCTGCTGGACTACGCCCGGGACGGTGCCGTGCTGTGCGGCTTCGGCCTCGGCGAGGAGCGCTGGCGCTGGGGCCAGGAGCCGGACCTGCTGGTGCCGGACCTCGTCGCCGCCGGAGTCCTGGAGGCCGACGGCGTGACCTCCTGCGACCCCGGTCGGGAGCCCGACGGGGCCGCCCGCCGCCGCACCCTCGGCGCCGTCGAGCGGCGCTTCGGACTGAGCCTGCCCCGGGACGCCTTCGGTGGGCTGCGCCTGCCGGCGTACGCGGTGCGGGGAACCCCGGGCATGGCGTTGTACTGAGGCGGTGCGCCGGCGAAACAGCAGGAAGAGGAAGAGGAAGCGGAAGAGGAAGGGCAGGAACGGGAACAGCGGGGACAGGGACGACAGAGTCAGGGCGGTCACGGGAGGCTCCTTCCCGGGCCCCATCGGCGGGGCTCCGATGGCCGTCATCCTTGCGTGCCGCCGGTCCGTCGCACATGTGCCGATCGGGAGGTTCCTGCTGCGCCGTTCCTGTCTCGACCCTGCCGATCGGCAGGGTCGAGACAGGGCGGCGACAGGGCCCGGGGGCGGAGAGCGACGTGCCCCGCCGCCGCGGAGAGGCCCCGCAGCCGGGCCGAGCCCGTCAGTCCGAGCCCGTCGGCCCGTCAGCCGGAGCCCGTCGGCCCACCGGCCCGGCACCCGTTCGGCCGGTGGCAGTCGGTTCGGCGCACGCCCCCCGTCCGGGGGTCTCCGCAGGGCATCGGCGGTCCCCGGCCCCTAGGGTCTGTGGTGCGTCGGCGAACCGAGTGCCGCGCGCACGCAGGCCCGCCAGGCGTAGGCCGTCCCGCCGTGAGCCCTCCCGCCGTGCGCCGGGGTGTCCGGCAGGCCCGAGACCGCGCGCCGGGGTGCCCGGCCGACCGAGAGGTGGACCCGCCCCATGCACACCGTCGTCCGCGGCGCCGGAGCGCTCGGCCTGACCGTCCTGCTGCTCACCGCGGCCATCGGCTGCCAGGGCGACGGCTCCTCCGCCGCCGAGCCCGCGCCGACCTCCCCGACCTCCCCGACCACCGGGACGGCGGCAGCGACCGGCACCGCCACCGCGGCCGCCACCGGACTGGCCGCCCAACAGCTGGACTGGCACGCCTGCCCCGCCCCCACCGGCGCCCAGGGCGACGGCACCGCGCCCGCCGCCGACTGGCAGTGCGCCACCCTCAAGACCCCGCTGGACCACGGCAAACCGGACGGCACGACGATCGGTCTCGCGCTGATCCGCAGCCGGGCCAAGGACGAGCAGCACCGGATCGGCTCGCTGCTGTTCAACTTCGGCGGCCCCGGTGCCTCCGGCGTGGCCACCCTGCCGGCCCTGGCCGCGACCTACTCCTCCCTCAACTCCCGCTACGACCTGGTGAGTTTCGACCCGCGCGGGGTCGGCGCCAGCGACGGGGTGACGTGCCTGGACGACCGGGCGATGGACGCCGCCACCGCCGCCGACAGCACCCCCGACACCCCCGACGCGGTGAAGGCCCTGGACGACGGCAACGCCCGCTTCGTCGCCGCCTGCGAGCACAACTCCGGCGCGGTGCTGCCGTACGTGGACACCGAGAGCGCCGCGCGCGACATGGACCTGATGCGGCAGGTGCTGGGCGACCCGAAGCTCTCCTACTTCGGCATCAGCTACGGCACCCAGCTCGGCGGCGTCTACGCGCACTTGTTCCCGCAGCAGGTCGGCCGGATGGTGCTGGACTCGGTGGTCGACCCCACCAAGGACCCGCAGCAGGCCGCGCTCGGCCAGGCCCAGGGCTTCCAACTCGCCCTCGACGACTTCATGAAGGCCTGCGCCGCCCAGGTCGGGGCCGCCTGCCCGACCGGCGCGGGCGGCGACGAGGGCACCGCGAAGGTCACCGCCCTGGTGCAGAAGCTGGCGCAGTCGCCGCTGCCGACCACCCAGGGGCGGCAGCTCACCGAGAGCCTGGCGATCACCGGCATCGCGGGCGCCCTGTACAGCCAGGAGACCTGGCCCGTGCTGGCCGCCGGGCTCACCCAGGCGATGGACCAGGGGACCGGCGACACGCTGCTCCAGCTCTCCGACGCGCTGAACGGGCGCGACGCGCAGGGGCACTACAGCAACCTGAACGCCGCGAACCGGGCGATCAGTTGCGTGGACGCCCGGCAGCGCTACTCGGACCAGGACGTGCAGCAGCAGCTGCCGCAGTTCCAGGCCGCCTCCCCGGTGTTCGGGTCCTACACCGCCTGGGGACTGACCGCCTGCACCGGTTGGCCCGTCCCCGGCAAGGCCGCCCACCCGGAGGTGTCCGCGCCGGGGGCCGCCCCGATCCTGGTGGTCGGCACCACCGGCGATCCGGCCACCCCGGTGGAGGGCGCCCGTACGATGGCGCAGCAGCTCGGCGCGGGCGTCGGCGTCACCGTCACGCTGCAGGGCGAGGGGCACGGCGGCTACAACACCGGCAACCCGTGCCTGAAGCAGACCGTGGACGCCTACCTGCTGGACGGGACGGTGCCGGCGGACGGGACGACCTGCGGCTGAGCGGTCGGCGGGGCGTGCGGGGCGTGCAGGGCGTGCGGGCCGTGCCGGGCGCGCAGGGCGTGCAGGGACGGACGGCCGGGAGTGAAAGTGGCCCACTGGAACGGCCATCGATTGGCCCTGGAGAGTGGGCCACTCTGTCACTAGTCTTCTCAGCGTGACCAACGACGTGACGAACACCGCGCCCGCCCAGCACCACCTCGACCAGCTCGCCGCCCGGCTTCCCGACCGGTACCCCGGCAACGGCCACCGGGCCGGCGACGACACCGTCAGGAACGACACCGTCAAGGTCGACTTCTACTTCGACCCCGTCTGCCCCTTCGCCTGGATAACCTCCCGGTGGATCCTGGAAGTCGAGAAGCAGCGCGAACTCGACCTGAACTTCCGGGTGATGAGCCTGTCCGTCCTCAACGAGGGCCGCACCGACCTGCCCGAGCGCTACCAGCGCCTGATGACCACCGGCTGGGGCCCCGTGCGGGTCTGCATCGCCGCCGCCGAGCAGCACGGCCCGCAGGTGCTGCGCGAGCTGTACACCGAGCTCGGCACCCGGCTGCACGACCAGGACCGGGCCGCCGACGACGCCGTCATCCGGGAGGCGTTGGCGGCGGCGGGCCTGCCGGAGGAGCTGGCCGAGGCGGCGAACAGCACGGAGTACGACGAGGCCCTGCGCAAGAGCCACCACGAGGGCATGGACCCGGTCGGCGAGGAGGTCGGGACGCCGACCATCCACGTGGACGGCGTCGCCTTCTTCGGCCCGGTGCTGAGCGCCATCCCGCGCGGCGAGGACGCCGTACGGGTCTTCGACGGTGTGCGGCTGCTGGCCGGGTACCCGAAGTTCTTCGAGCTCAAGCGGACCCGGACGGACGCGCTCGACTTCTCCTGACCCGCCCCGGCGGAGGCCGCGCCGAGCCCGCACTGAGCCCTCGCCGAGCCCGCATCGGGCGTGCCCGCACGGAGGACTGCCGCGGGCCCGGACTGCGGCCCGTCAGCCCCGGCGGCGCTGCTTGATCCTGATCGGCCCCGACCGGGGGTGGCCGATCACGGTCAGCACCGGGGCGCCCGGCTCCGCCTGCTCGGCCGCCTTGTTGACGATGTTTCCGGTGTTGGTGCTCGACGGGTCGATCCGTACGCCCCAGCCGCGCGGGACGACCAGCCGGATGTGGCCCATGCCGGTCGAGGCCTCGACCGTGATCTCCCGGTGGGGGCACACGGCCTCGGTGAAGTCGACCGTGAGCAGCGAGATCTTGGTTTCCGCGACGATCCGACGGGGCACGGACCAGCGGCCGCTCTGCACCATGTTGTTCATCCGGGGCCGGAGCGTGAGGACCTCCTCCGCCGCGGACGCCTCCCGGGCCTCCGGCCGGCCGCCGAGGTCGGCCACCAGGATGTCGAGTTCGCCGTACGTCCGCGCGGCGTAGGTGCGGTCGAGCCGCTCCTCCAGTTCCCCGAGGTCGATGCGGCCGTCGCCGGCGGCGACCCGCAACTGCTCGGCCACCGCCTCCCGGTCGCTGTCCCCGGCCCGGGGTTCCACGGCGGCCTCGGGCGTCTTGTGCGGCGCTGGCAGTTCCTCGTTGACCATGCGGCTACTCTAGGTCGCGAATCGTCCTGGCGGGCGGCTCGATCGCCAACTCCGTACGGCCCGAGGACCCTTGAGCGCGCCCGGAGGAGCGCCCGGAGGGGCAGCCGAAGGAGCGGCCGGACGACGGGCTTCGCCGGGTGCGGTGGAAGCGCCCGGTAGGCCTCCGCAAACCGTTCGCGACGGCGCGACCCCACGTACCGGACCGGCCTTCGGCCTGCCCGAGTCCGCCTCCCGAGTCCGACGCCGTGCCCGACGCCCGTTCCCGCCTCCCGAGCCCGATCCGGCGCTGCGGGCACGTGGCGCCGAGCGGGTCGTTCTCCCCCGAGTGGACCGCTGCCACCCCCTTCAGGCTCCCGTCCGGGCGCGGAGAGTCCGACCATGGAGGGGCGGAGGCTGTCCGGCCCCCCGAGAGGCGGTGAGCGTGGATGATCGCACGAATCCGGCTGCGCGTCGCCCGTCACCCCACGACCCCGCCGGGCTCCGGCCCCGACCCCGGCCCGAGGCAGGGCTGGGGCCAACCACGGGGCCAGGGCCCGGGCCCGGGCCGGAACCAGCGCCCCGGCCCCGGCGGCCCGGCCAAGCCCCCGCCGCCCTCGTGGCGCCGCTGGCTGCTGCCCGTCGCCGTACTGGTGACGCTGCTCCTGCTGGTGCTCTTCTCCAACCCCGGCAAGCCCGGCACCCGCTACGGCTACACCGACTTCGTGAACCGGGTCGACGCCGGCCAGGTGCAGACCGTGGACGTCAGCGACACCGGCGCGGTGAGCGGCACGCTCAAGGACGGCACCCGCTTCAGCAGCCAGATCCCGACCGCCCTGGACACCTCCCAGCTCAGCAGCGCGCTATCCGACCACCACGTGACCGTCACCGGCAGCCGGAGCAGCGGCGGCGGCTCGATCTGGTCCTCCCTGCTGCTGTTCCTGCCGCTGCTGATCTTCGGCGGGCTCTTCCTCTGGTCCGGCCGGATGGCCGCCCGTTCGCTGGGCGGCGGTCTGAGCGCCATCGGACGGTCCCGGGCCAAGATCATCGAGGCGGAGCGGCCGGACACCGGGTTCGCCGACGTGGCGGGGTACGAGGGGGTGAAGCAGGAGGTCAGCGAGGTGGTCGACTTCCTGCGCAGCCCGGAGCGGTACGCCGCCGCCGGGGCCAAGGGGCCGCGCGGGGTGATCATGGTCGGGCCGCCCGGCACCGGCAAGACCCTGCTCGCCCGGGCGGTCGCCGGCGAGGCCTCGGTGCCCTTCCTCTCGGTGACCGGCTCCGGCTTCGTGGAAATGTTCGTCGGCGTCGGCGCCTCCCGGGTCCGCGACCTCTTCGACGAGGCCCGCAAGCGCGCGCCGTCGATCATCTTCATCGACGAGATCGACGCCGTCGGCGGCCGCCGGGCGGGCGGCACCCGGCTCGGCGGCAACGACGAGCGCGAGCAGACCCTGAACCAGCTGCTCGCCGAGATGGACGGCTTCGACCAGAGCACCGGCATCGTCGTCATCGCCGCCACCAACCGCCCGGACGCCCTCGACCCGGCCCTGCTGCGCCCCGGCCGCTTCGACCGGCAGGTCACCGTCCCGCTGCCCAACCAGGCCGAGCGGGCCGCCATCCTCGCCGTGCACGCCCGCGGCAAGACCCTGGCCCCGGACGTCGACCTCGGGCGGCTCGCCCGCGGCACCCCCGGCTTCTCCGGCGCCGACCTCGCCAACCTGGTCAACGAGGCCGCCATCAACGCCGTGCGCGCCGACCGGGCCACCCTCACCGCCGACGACCTCGACACCGCCCGCGACCGGGTGCTGCTCGGCCGCCGGGAGTCCTCCAACGCGCTGCTGCCCGACGAGCGGCACGCCGTCGCCGTGCACGAGTCCGGACACGCGCTGGTCGCCGCGCTGTGCGAGCACGCCGACCCGGTCGCCAAGGTGACGATCCTCCCGGCCGGCGTCGCCCTCGGTGCCACCGAGCAGCTGCCCGAGGCCGAACGGCACTTGTACAGCGAGGCCTACCTGGTCGACCTGATCACCGTCCAGCTCGGCGGCCGGGCGGCGGAGCTGGTGGTCTTCGGCGAGGGCTCCACCGGCGCCGCGAACGACCTCGCCAACGCCACCTCGGTCGCCACCCGGATGGTCCGCGAGTTCGGCCTCTCCCCGGAACTCGGCCCGGTCGGCTACTCCAGCGGCACCCCGCACTACCTCGGCGACAACCCCGAGGACCTGCTGCGCCGCCCGTACTCCGAGCAGACCCAGCGCGCCGTGGACGAGGCGGTGGCCCGCCTGCTGCGCGGCGCCGAGCGGCGGGCCGTCGCCCTGCTCACCGACCACCGGCACCACCTGGACGAGCTGGCGGCGCTGCTGGTCGCCCAGGAGACGGTGGACGGCCGGGTGGTGCTCGACATCCTGTCGCACCCGGCGCCGGGGCCGGAGCGGCCGGTCTCGCTGCGGAAGCCGGACGGGCCCGAAGGAGCGGACGCGGACGGGTCGGGGGCACCGGCGGAGGCGGGTGCGCAGGCGGCACCGGCGGACACGGACGCGCAGGCGGAACCGGGGGAGGCCCCCCGCCCGTGACGGCCGCGTCGTGGGTGGTCGTATCCTCGTGATCGCGTCACGTACCCACCGTCCCGAGGAGTCGGAATGACCGAGCCCCTGCCCGCCGACGTCCAGCGGGAGATCGCCCGTGCCCTCGGGGTCGTCCCCGTGCCGGACCCCGCGAAGGAGGCCGAGCGGCGGGTGGAGTTCCTGGTCGGCCAGGTGCGGGCCACCGGCGCGCGCAGCCTGGTGCTCGGCATCAGCGGCGGCGTCGACTCCACCACCGCCGGGCGCCTGTGCCAGCTCGCCGTCGAGCGGCTGCGGGCCGAGGGGCACCAGGTGACCTTCACCGCCATGCGGCTGCCGTACGGCGTCCAGGCGGACGAGGCGGACGCCCAGCTCGCGCTCGGCTTCATCCGCGCCGACGAGGTGCTGACCGTCGACGTCAAGCCCGCCACCGACGGCGCGCTCGCCGCCCTGAAGGCGGCCGGCCTGACCTACGGCGACCACGGCCACGAGGACTTCGTCGGCGGCAACGTCAAGGCCCGCCAGCGGATGGTGGTCCAGTACGCGGCGGCGGGCGCCAAGGGCGGGCTGGTCGTCGGCACCGACCACGCGGCCGAGGCCGCGGTCGGCTTCTTCACCAAGTTCGGGGACGGCGCGGCCGACGTGATGCCGCTGTCCGGCCTCACCAAGCGCCAGGTGCGGGCGGTCGCCGAGGCGCTGGGCGCGCCCGCCGAGCTGGTCAAGAAGGTCCCGACCGCCGACCTGGAGGACCTCGCCCCCGGCCGCCCCGACGAGGACGCCCTCGGTGTCAGCTACGACGCCCTGGACGACTTCCTGGAGGGCATGCCGGTCAGCGAGGAGGTCTTCCGCACCGTCCTCGGCCACTACCGCCGCACCGAGCACAAGCGCAACCTGCCGGTCGTCCCGCCGGTGGTCTGACCGGTCCGGACGAGCGCGCCGCCGGCGCCGGGCTCCGGAGCGGTCCGCCGGGGCCGGGGCCGGGGGCGAAGGCACTCGGCGGTTTGATCATGACGTGGACGACCAGGCCCCCGGTACCGCCAGGTGACCGGGGGTCTGCCGAGCAGTGCCCGGCGCGTACGGGCCGAAGCCCGAGGGGGGCGGAGTGACGACGGTGGAGCGGCTCGCGGTGGTGTCCGGCGGCGGGACCGGGATCGGCCGGGCGATCGCGGCGCGGCTGGTCCGGGACGGGCACCGGGTGGTGGTCCTCGGCCGCCGGGCGGCGGTGCTGGAGCAGGCCCGGGAGGAGATCGAGCGGACCGCCGGACCGGGGCGCGTCGTGCCGGTGGCGGCCGATCTGACCGACCCGGCGGCGGTCGAGGCGGCGGCGGCCCGGATCGCCGGGCTCGGGCCGGTGGACGTGCTGGTGAACAACGCGGGCGCGATCGTCACCCCGCCCGCCGATGACGGTCTGGCCGCGCTGGCCGCCGCCTGGCGGCGGGACCTGGACGGCAATCTGCTCACCGCCGTGCTGCTGACCACCGCGCTCCAGGACGCGCTGCGGCGGCCCGGCGGCCGGCTGGTGGTGATCAGTTCGGCCGCGGCCCAGCGCGGCGGCGCGGGCCCGCACTCGGCGGGCTCGTACGCCGCGGCCAAGGCCGCGCTGCACGGCTGGGCCTTCGGCCTGGCGCGGCAGTTGGGGCCGGACGGGATCACGGTGAACGTGCTCGCGCCCGGGTACGTCGAGTCCACCGAGATCTTCGGGGCGGGCTGGAGCGAGGAGTTCCACGCGCGGAAGGTGGCCGACACCCTGGTCGGCCGGGCGGGCACCCCGGCCGACGTGGCCGAGGCGGTCGCCTACCTGGCCTCGCCGGCCGCCGGGTACCTGACCGGTCAGGTGATCGGGCTCAACGGCGGTGCGGTGCTGGGCCGTTGAGCCCGGCCGGAGGGCCTGCGGCCTACTGCTCCGCGATCCAGTCCGTCACCAGCTCCTCCAGCACCCCCAGCGGCAGGCTGCCGTGCCCGATCAGCCGGTGGTGGAACTCCCGGACGTCGAACCGGGCGCCGAGCGCCGCCTCGGCCCGCTCGCGGTGCCGCACGATCTCCCGGCGGCCGATCAGGTAGGCGGTGGCCTGGCCCGGCCAGGCGATGTAGCGGTCGATCTCGTTGCGGACGTTGGCCTCGGGGGTCGCGGTGTTGGCCCGCATGTAGGCCTTCGCCCGCTCCCGGGACCAGCCGTAGTGGTGCATCCCGGTGTCCACCACCAGCCGGACCGCCCGCATCGCGTCCAGCGAGAGCATCCCGAACCGGGACAGCTCCGAGCCGTACAGCCCCATCTCGTCCGCGAGCCGCTCGGTGTACAGGCCCCAGCCCTCGACGTGGGCGGTCAGCTGGCCGCTCGGGTTCCGCCGGAACCGCGGCAGGTGGTGCAGGGTCTGCGCGACGGCGAGCTGGAGGTGGTGGCCGGGAACGCTCTCGTGGAAGGCGATCGCCTCGTACTCGTAGCTGAACCGGGTCTCCGGGCGCAGCGTGTTGATCCAGTGGGTGCCGGGCAGTCCGCCCGGGCCCGGCGGCTGGTAGTAGGCCAGCGGCGCGGTCTCCGCCTCGATCGGGTCGATCTCCCTGGTCACGCAGTCGGCGATCGGGTACGGGCGGAACCAGTCCGGGGCGGCGCGGCGGGCCCGGTCCAGGGCGCCGTCCGCCAGGGCGACGATCTCGGCCGCGCTGCCGAAGCGCAGCGAGCGGTCCTCGCGCAGCGCGGTCAGCACGGCGGCCGGGTCGGTGATGCCCAGCACCTTGCCGCCCAGCTCGGCGAACTCCTCGCGCAGCGCCGCGACGGCCTCCAGACCGATCCGGTGCACCTCCTCCGGGGTGAGCCCGGGCCGGGTGAAGCGGGCGACGGCGTCCGCGTAGCCCTCGGCGCCGCCCGGCACGTGGCAGACCCCGGGCTTGTCGTCCGGCCGGGCGCCCGGTGCCAGCCGCTGGGCCAGCCCGGCCAGGAAGCGGGCCACCGCGGGGCGGACGGCGTCGCGCACGATCGCCAGGGCGCGCTCGGACTCCGGGCGGCCGGCCAGCGGCCGCAGCAGCTTGTCCTCGGCCGGGGCGGTCGCCAGGTGGGCCTCCAGCTGGGCGACGGCGGCGTCGACCCCGCTGCGCAGCGGGTGGCGGCCCTCGGCGGCGGCGTCCAGGGTGCGGCGCAGGACGGCGTCGAAGTAGTCGGGCAGCGCGGCGAGGCGTTCCAGGTAGGCGTCGGCGCCCTCCTGGTCGATCGAGGTCATGGCGAGCGCGGTGAAGGCCTCGTTCTGCGGGGCGACGATGGTCGCCGAGACGCTGAACTCGGCCAGCCCGTGGGTGATCTGGCCGATGCCGTTGGCGAGCAGCCGGGCGAGCACCCGGTGGGTGATCCGGTCCTCGCCGGCCAGCGAGTCCAGCGGGACCGCGGCCAGCCGGGCGGTGAAGCCCAGCAGGGCCTCGCGGTGGCGGTGCGCGGCCACGCGGGACGGGTCGGGCACCAGGTGGGCGTAGCCCTCGACCCCGCTGAGGGTCGCGTCGAACGGGTTGTGGGTGTTCTCGGCGTCGAAGAACTCCTCCGCGAGTGCGGCGAGTCCGGTGTGCTGAGGCTGTTCGATCACGGTCGCTCCCCCGATGCGGTGTACCGCGGCGCGGCGTACCGCCGTGCCCGGTCCCGCCGATTATTCGGAGCGATCGGCGGCCCGGTCAATACGCGCTGGTGGGACGGGGGTTCCGTCCCCTCCCGCTGGCGCTCGCCACGCACGGACCCACCTGCGAAGCCGCGTACGGACCCACCCGCGGACCCGCGTACGGACCCGCGCACACGACGGTGCCGGCGTCCGTCGGAACGGACGCCGGCAC
>NZ_JBSFJC010000051.1:0-58039 GCF_053597855.1 Kitasatospora sp. NPDC001225 | reverse complement strand
CGGCCTCCCAGGAGGTCTCCAGCAGCAGCCGCTGCTGCGGGTCCATCGCCATCGCCTCGCGCGGGCTGATCCCGAAGAACCCCGCGTCGAACTCCGCGGCCCCGCTGAGGAATCCGCCCTCCACGACGTAGGTCGAGCCCTCGGCGTCCGGGTCCGGGTCGAACAGGCCCTCGACGTCCCAGCCGCGGTCGGCCGGGAACGCGCCGATCGCGTCCCCGCCCGCGACCAGGAGGTCCCACAGCTCCTCGGGCGTCCGGACGCCGCCCGGGTAGCGGCAGGCCATGCCGACGATAGCGATCGGGTCGGTCGACACCGCCGCCGCCGTCACGGCCTGGCTCTCGTCCGCGTCCGTGCCGAACAGCGCGGCCAGGATCTCGTCCGCCAGCGCGGAGGCGCTCGGGTGGTCGAAGATCACCGTGGACGGCAGCCGCAGGCCGCACGCGGTGTTCAGGCGGTTGCGGAGCTCGACGGCGGTCAGCGAGTCGAAGCCCAGCTCCCGGAACGCCCGGCTCGCCACGATCTCGTCCACCGACTCGTGGCCCAGCACCGCGGCCGCGTGCGTCCGCACCAGTTCGGTGACCGTCCGGCGCCGCTCGGCCGCCGACAGCCCGGCCAGCTGGAGCTCGAAGTCACCGCGCCCGTCCTCGTCACGACGGACCGTCGTGTCCTCCTGGGCCTCGGGAATGGTGTCCAGCAGCGGGCGAGGCCGCGCGGCCGTGAAGACCGGCGCGAACTTCTCCCACTCGACGTCCGCGAGGGCGATGAAGGTCTCGTCGTCGGCCAGGATCTCGCCGAGCGCGGTCAGCGCCCGCTGGGTGTCGAGGAAGTTCATGCCCTGCCGCAGCAGGCGGTGCGGGGTGACGCGACCGGGCGCCTGGTCCATCGCCGCGTCCACGGCGTCCCAGTCGCGGGTGTTCCACACGCCCCACGCGATCGACGTCCCGGGCAGGCCACGGGCGCGACGGTCCTCGGCGAGCCCGTCCAGGAAGGAGTTGCCGGCCGCGTAGGCGGCGTGGTCGTTGCTGCCCCAGGTCGCCGAGATCGACGAGAAGAGGACGAACTCGTCGATGCCCAGGTGCGCCGTCGCCTCGTCCAGGTGGACGGCGCCGGCCGCCTTCGCGCCGACCGCGACGGCCAGCTCCTCCCGGCTGGTGTCCTCCACCCGGGCCAGGATCGGCGCGTTGGCGGAGTGCAGGACGGTGGAGAGGCCGGGGCCGGAGGCCTCGATCCACGCGACCATCGCCGTGACCTGCGCACGCTCCGTCAGGTCGCAGCTGACGACCTCGACGGCCGAACCGCCGTTCGCCACGGCGGCGGCCAGCGCCGCCACACCGTGCGCCGACGGGCCGGACCGGGAGGTCAGAACAACCCTCGGCGCGCGGTGCTCGGCAAGCCAGGGGCCGATGCAGACGCCGATCGAGCCGGTGCCACCGGTCAGCAGGACGGTGCCGCGCGGCGACCAGCCCGCCGACTCCACGCGCCGGGCCTCCGCCCGCACCAGACGGCGCAGGAACACACCCGACGGCCGTACGGCGACCTGGTCCTCACTGCCGTCCGCGAGGACGCCGACCAGACGAGCGGCCGCATCGGCGTCCACCACCGGCGGCAGGTCGACCAGACCGCCCCAACGGTCCGCGTGCTCCAGGCCCACGGCCCGGCCCAGACCCCAGACCTGCGTCTGCACCGGGCTCGTCGTCACCTCGCCGGCGGCGACCTGCACCGCGCCACGGGTCAGCACCCACAGCGGAGCGGTGACCCCGGCCCGACCCAACCTCTGGACCAGGTCGAGGGTGTCGGCGCTGCCCCGGGACAGCCACGCGAACTCGGCGTCCGGCGACTCGTCGAGCGCCAGGAGCGACACCACACCGCGCACGTCCCCGCCCGCTCCTGCGATGGCCTCGTCGAGGCCCGCGAGCGTCGTCCGCACCGCCTCGGCGCCACGCGCCGTCAGCGCCTCGGCGATCGTGGCCGCGTCGGGGGCGTCGCCGACCAGCAGCCAGGCGCCGGACAGGTCCGCCGGGCCGCTCGCGGCAGAGGGCTGCCAGGTGATGCGGTAGCGCCAGTCGTCCACCGACGGCTTCGCGCGCTCCACCGCCGGGGCCTCGGGCCAGTAGCGGCGCCGCTGGAACGCGTAGGTCGGCAGCGCGACGGTCGTACCGCCGCCGAGCACCGCCGCCCAGTCGACGGGGGCGCCCTGGACGTACGCCTCGGCGAGCGAGGTCAGCAGGCGCTGCGCGCCGCCCTCGTCGCGCCGCAAGGTGCCTGCGACCACCGGGGAACGGTCCTCCAGGCTGTCGGCGATCGCCGGGGTCAGCACCGGGTGCGGGGAGACCTCCAGGAACACGCCGTGGCCCGCGTCGCCGAGGATCCGCACGGCGCGGTCGAACTCCACCGTCTCGCGGAGCGACGCGTACCAGTAGGCGGGGTCCAGTTCGGGGCCCGCGAGCCATGCACCGGTCAGCGCGGAGATCATCGGGACCTGCGCCTCACGAGGCCGGATCCCGTCGAGGACGGTCAGGATCTCCTCCCGCAGCTCGTCCACGTGGGCGCTGTGGGACGCGTAGTCCACCGGGATCATCCGGGCACGCGGCGAATCCCCGCACGCCTCGGCGAGTTCACGCAGCGCGTCGGCGTCACCGGAGACGACCGTCGCCGACGGGCCGTTCACCGCCGCGATGGAAAGGCGGGTGCCGTACGGGGCGATCCGGGCGCGGACACCGTCCACCGGCTCCGCGATCGACAGCATCCCGCCACGACCGGCCAGCACCTTCAGGGTCTTGCTCCGCAGAGCCACCACCTTGGCGGCGTCATCGAGGGAGAGGATCCCCGCGACGGCCGCAGCGGCGATCTCGCCCTGCGAGTGACCCAGCACCGCGTCCGGAGCGACACCCGCCGCCTGCCATACCGCAGCGAGCGAGACCATCACGGCCCACAGCGCCGGCTGCACCACATCAGCGGCTTCGAAACCGTGCCGCCCCGCCAGCACATCGTCCAACTTCCAGTCCACGTACGGCGCGAGAGCCTCGGCACACTCCGCCAGCCGGGCCGCGAACACCGGCGAGGCCTCCGCCAGCTCACGCCCCATGCCGACCCACTGGCTGCCCTGACCGGGGAAGACGAACACCGTCCGCCCCACCCCGGCGGCAGCCACCGACCCCGTGACCACACCCGCCGCCGGCTGCCCGGTGGCGACAGCCGTCAGCCCCGCCGCCAGTTCATCCCGGTCCGCGCCGAGCACGACCGCCCGGTGCTCCAGCGCCGCACGCGTCGTCGCGAGCGACCACGCCACATCGCGGACCGACAACTCCGGCCGCTCCGCCACGTGTTCACGCAGCCGACCCGCCTGACCGGCCAGCGCCGCCACGCTGCGACCGGAGACCGGCCAGGCCACACCCGCCGCCCCGGTGAGCACCGGGCTCTCCTGGCCCGCCGGCTCAGCCGCCGCCTCGACGGCCGCCGGGGCCTCCTCCACGATCAGGTGGACGTTCGTCCCGCTCACGCCGAACGCCGACACACCCGCCCGACGCGGCCGCTCGCCCACCGGCCACGCCACCGGTTCGCTCAGCAGCCGCACGTTCCCGGACGTCCAGTCCACGTGCGAGGACGGCTCCTCGGCGAACAGCGTCCTCGGCAGCACCTCGTGCCGCAGCGCCATCACCATCTTGATCACACCCGCCACACCGGCCGCGCACTGCGAATGCCCGATGTTGGACTTCACCGACCCCAGCCACAACGGCCGGTCCTCGAACCGCTCCTGGCCGTACGTCGCCAGCAGCGCGCCCGCCTCGATCGGGTCGCCGAGCGAGGTGCCGGTGCCGTGGGCCTCCACCGCGTCGACGTCGGAGGGCGACAGCTGGGCGTTGGCCAGCGCCGCGCGGATCACCCGCCGCTGCGAGGGACCGTTCGGCGCGGACAGACCGTTGGACGCGCCGTCCTGGTTGGCCGCGCTGCCACGGATCACCGCCAGCACCTGGTGCCCGTTGCGCCGGGCGTCCGACAGGCGCTCCAACAGCACCATGCCCGCGCCCTCGCCCCAGCCGATCCCGTCGGCCTCCTCCGAGAACGCCTTCGACCGACCGCTGGACGCCATACCGCCCTGACGCCCGAACTCCATGAACGCACCCGGCGAGACCATCACCGCGACACCGCCGGCCAGCGCCATCGAGCACTCGCCCGACCGCAGCGCCAGGATCGCCTGGTGCATCGCCACCAGCGACGACGAGCACGCCGTGTCCACCGTCACCGCCGGACCGGTCAGACCCAGGCAGTACGAGATCCGGCCCGACGCCACGGACGACACCGTACCGATCAGCCGGTAGCCGTCCAGGCTGGCGTCCTCGACGGGCAGGCTGGCCTCGTAACCGGCGTGGCTCGCACCGACGAAGACGCCGGTCGCCGAGCCGTGCAGCGACCGCGGGTCGATCCCCGCACGCTCGATCGCCTCCCACGAGGTCTCCAGCAGCAGCCGCTGCTGCGGGTCCATCGCCAGCGCCTCACGCGGACTGATCCCGAAGAACCCCGCGTCGAAGTCGGCCACGTCGTAGACGAATCCGCCCTGCCGGCGGTATCCGCCCTGGTTGTCGAACGCCTCCCAGCCGCGGTCGGACGGGAACCCGCCCACCGCGTCGACGCCGTCGGCCACCAGGTTCCAGAACTCCTCGGGACCGACCGCCCCGCCCGGGTACCGGCACCCCATGCCCACGATCGCGATCGGCTCGCGGGCGCCGGACTCCAGCTCCTTGACCCGCTCACGGGTTTCGAAGTGCTCGGCGGCCAGCTTCCTCAAAGCGTCGAGCAGCTGCTTCTCATCGGCCATCGTGGGTCCTCCTCGACGTCGTCTTGATCTGAGCACCGGAGATCATCACGACGCCCCCAGTTCCTTGTTGATGAAGTCCAGAACCTCGTCGGCCGAGGCTTCGTTGAGCTGTCCGGCCACGGTCTGCCGGGTGGCTGCGGCGCCACCGTCCTCCACGCCGGCGCCGGGGGCGCCGCGCCGCATCCACCGGGACAGCAGGGTCTGCATGCGCTCGGTGATGTCCTGGCGCGCGTCGGCTCCCCCGTCGACGGAGTCCAGTTCGGCGGCCAGCCGCTCCAGGGTCTCCAGCACCGGATCGCCGTCGTCCGCTCCGCCGGTGCCGACCAGCTCACCTCGTACGTAGTCCGCCAGGGCGGTGGCGTTCGGGTGGTCGAAGACCATCGTGGAGGCCAGCTTGACACCGACCTCCTTGGAGAGGCGGTTCCGCAGCTCGACGGCTCCGACGGAGTCGAAACCCAGCTCCTTGAACGCGCGTTGCGGCAGCACGTCGTCCGCCGAGTCGTGGCCGAGGACCGCGGCCGCGTGGCCTCGCACCAGGTCGGTCAGGACCTGGCGCTGCTCAGCGGCCGGCATCCCGGCCAACCGGCTTGCCCACGCGCCGACTTCCTCGGTCGTCGTGGTGACGGCGGCCTCGGCGGCCAGGACCGCGCGGACCTCGGGAAGGTCCGCCAGCAGCCGGCTGGCCCGATGAAGGGTGTAGGTCGGCACGAACTGCGGCCAGTCGAAGCCGGCCACCACCATCGCGCCCTCACCGGCGTCCAGGACCTGGCCCAAGGCCAGCATGCCCCGACGTCCGTCGATGCCCTCCATGCCGAACTCGCGCAACCGCTCGCCACCCGAGCCGGCCGCCATGCCGACGCCGGCCCACAGGCCCCAGGCGACCGACGAAGCCACCAGACCACGGGAACGACGGTCCTCCACCAACGCGTCCAGATGCGCGTTCGCCGCCGCATAGCCAGCCAGAGCGCCGCTGCCCCACACACCCGCGCCCGACGAGAACAGCACGAACGCGTCCAGGTCCCGACCCGCCGTCAACTCGTCCAGCACCATGGCGCCGCCGACCTTCGCCGACAGCAGCCGCGACAGCTCGGCCACCGACAGCTGCTCCACCGGTGTCCGCCCGCCCGTCCCGGCCGAGTGGACCACCGACGACAGCGCCGGACCCGTCGCATCGATACGGTCCAGGACCTCCGCCACGGAGGCGCGGTCGGCGATGTCACACGACACCACCTCGACTGCCGCACCGCGAGCCGCGATCGAGGCCGCCAGCTCCGCCACACCGGCGGCACCAGGACCCGAACGGGACGTCAGCACGACCCGCGAGGCGCCGCGATCCGCCACCCACTGGGCGGTGATCGCACCGACGCCGCTCGTGCCACCCGTCACCAGGACCGAGCCGCGCGGCGACCACGCCTCACGGACGACCGGACGGCCTGCGCGCACCAACCGCCGCGCCACCACACCGCCCGCACGCACCGCCACCTGGTCCTCATCCCCGACCAGGACGGACGCCAGCCGCGCACCCGTACGCGCATCCACGGCAGCCGGCAAGTCGATCAGGCCGCCCCAGCGGCCCGCCAACTCCAGCGCCGCGACAGCGCCCAGACCCCAGACCTGCGCCTGCACCGGCCGCACCGCATCACCCGCGACGGCCCGCACCGCGCCCTGCGTGACCACCCACAGCGGGGCGGATATACCGAGCCGCCCAAGCTCCTGGACCAGCGCGAGCGTGTCAGCGCCACCACGCGACACCCACGGACCCGCCTCCTCCGGCGACTCGTCCAGCGCCAGCAGCGACACCACACCCCGCAGATCACCGAGCGCGGACACGGTCTGACCGATCCGGTCAGGACGATCCGCAGTGACGACATCGGCACCGTGATCCGCCAACGCCTGTGCCACGACGCCCGCGTCGGTGCCGTCCCCGACCAGCAGCCACGTCCCGGTCAGCACCCCGCCGGACTCGCCCACCGGCGCCCACGACACCCGGTACCGCCAGTCCGCGACCGCCGACCCGGCCAGGCCACGGCGCCGGTAGTCGGCCAGCGCCGGCAACACCTCGCCCAGCCGCTCACCGTCGATGTTCAACGCGGCCGCAAGGCCGTCGGCGTCCCCGCCCTCGACCGCCGCCCAGAACTCGGCGTCGACAGCGGAGACCTCGGCAACCTCGGCCACCGCCTCGGGCCAGTAGTGACGGTGCTGGAACGCGTACGTCGGCAGGTCCACCATCGAACCACCGCCCAGGAGCCCGGCCCAGTCGACGGGGAGCCCCCGCACATAGGCCTCGGCGAGCGAGGTCAGCAGGCGCTGGGCGCCGCCCTCGTCGCGCCGCAGGGTGCCCACGACGACCGGGGAGCGGTCCTCCAGGCTGTCGCCGATCGCCGGGGTCAGCACCGGGTGCGGCGAGACCTCCAGGAACACGCCGTGGCCCGCGTCGCCGAGGATCCGCACGGCGCGGTCGAACTCGACGGTCTCGCGGAGCGACGCGTACCAGTACGCCGGGTCCAGCTCGGGGCCCGCGAGCCACTCGCCGGTCAGCGCCGACACCATCGGGATACGAGCCTCGGTCGGAACGATGCCCTGGAGAACCGAGAGGATCTCCTCGCGCAGCTCGTCCACATGGGCGCTGTGCGACGCGTAGTCGACCGGGATCATCCGGGCACGCGGCGAATCCCCGCACGCCTCGGCGAGTTCACGCAGCGCGTCGGCGTCACCGGAGACGACCGTCGCCGACGGGCCGTTCACGGCCGCGATGGAAAGGCGGGTGCCGTACGAAGCGATTCGGGTACGGACGCCGTCCACCGGCTCGGCGATCGACAGCATCCCGCCGCGACCAGCCAGCGCCTTCAGGGTCTTGCTCCGCAGAGCCACGACCTTCGCGGCGTCATCGAGGGACAGGATCCCCGCGACGGCCGCAGCGGCGATCTCACCCTGCGAGTGACCGACCACAGCGTCCGGTGCGACACCGGCCGCCTCCCAGACGGCGGCGAGCGAGACCATCACGGCCCACAGCGCCGGCTGCACGACGTCAGCGGCCTCAAAGCCGTGCCGGCCCGCCAGCACATCGTCCAACTGCCAGTCCACATAGGGCGCCAGGGCCGCAGCACACTCGGCCAGCCGCGCCGCGAAGACCGGGGACGACTCCGCCAACTCGCGACCCATGCCGACCCACTGGCTCCCCTGGCCGGGGAAGACGAACACCGTCCGGTCCACCCCCGTGGCAGCCACCGAACCGGTCACCACACCCGCCGCCGGCTGCCCGGTGGCCACCGCCGCGAGACCCGCCGCGAGCTCACCCCGCTCGCCGCCGAGCACGACGGCCCGGTGCTCCAGCGCCGCACGCGTCGTCGCCAACGACCACGCGACGTCGCCGACCGACAACTCCGGCCGCGCCAGCACGTGTTCACGCAGTCGACCGGCCTGACCGGACAGCGCGGTCGCGCTACGACCGGATACCACCCACGCCTGGACCCCACTCTCCACCGCCGGGGCGGGAGCCGGGTCGCTCGCGTCGGTCGCGGCCGGGGCCTCTTCGATGATCACGTGCGCGTTGGTGCCGCTGATGCCGAAGGCCGAAACACCCGCCCGGCGCGGCCGCTCGCCCGCCGGCCACTGCACCGCGTCCCGCAGCAGCCGGACGTTGCCCGTCTCCCAATCGACGTGCGAGGACGGCTCGTCCGCGTGCAGGGTCTTCGGCAGCACACCGGCCCGCAACGCCAGCACCATCTTGATCACACCGGCCACACCGGCAGCCTGCTGGGCGTGCCCGATGTTGGACTTCACCGACCCCAGCCACAACGGCCGGTCCTCGAACCGCTCCTGGCCGTACGTCGCCAGCAGCGCACCGGCCTCGATCGGGTCACCCAGCTCCGTACCCGTCCCGTGCGCCTCGACCACGTCGACATCCGCTGCCGAGATCCGGGCGTTGGCCAACGCCGCACGGATCACCCGCCGTTGGGCAGGACCGTTCGGCGCCGTGAGACCGTTCGACGCGCCGTCCTGGTTGATCGCGCAGCCGCGCACCAGGCCCAGGACCCGACGGCCCTTGCGCTGCGCCTCGGAGAGCCGCTCCAGCACGAGCATGCCGGCGCCTTCACCGATGCCCATGCCGTCCGCGCCCTCGCCGAAGGCCTTGCAGCGGCCGTCGGAGGCGAGCGCCCGCAGGCGCGAGAAGCCGACGAACTCGCCGGGGTCGGCCATCACCGTCACACCGCCGGCGAGGGCGACGTCGCACTCGCCCGACCGCAGCGACTGCACCGCCTGGTGCAGCGCGACCAGGGACGAGGAGCACGCCGTGTCGACCGTCACCGCCGGGCCCACCAGGCCCAGGGAGTACGAGATCCGGCCGGAGAGCACGCTCAGCGCGTTGCCGGTGATCAGGTGGGCCTGGGCTCCCGCCTCGCCGCTCGCGGCGCCGATGTAGCCGGAGGAAGCCGCGCCGACGAAGACGCCGGTCGCGGAGCCGTGCAGCGACTTCGGGTCGATGCCGGCCCGCTCGACGGCCTCCCAGGAGGTCTCCAGCAGGAGGCGCTGCTGCGGGTCCATGGCGAGGGCCTCGCGCGGGCTGATGCCGAAGAACCCGGCGTCGAACTCCGCTGCCCCGCTGAGGAATCCGCCCTCGACCACGTAGGTCGAGCCCTCGGCGTCCGGGTCCGGGTCGAAGAGCGCGTCGACGTCCCAGCCGCGGTCGGCCGGGAAGGCGCCGATCGCGTCCCCGCCCGCCGCCAAGAGGTCCCACAGCTCCTCGGGCGTCCGGACACCGCCCGGGTAACGGCAGGCCATGCCGACGATCGCGATCGGGTCGGTCGACACCGCCGCCGCCGTCACGGTCTGGCCCTCGTCCGCGTCCGTGCCGAACAGCGCGGCCAGGATCTCGTCCGCCAGCGCCGAGGCGCTCGGGTGGTCGAAGATCACCGTGGACGGCAGCCGGACGCCCACGGCCGCGTTGAGACGGTTGCGGAGCTCGACGGCGGTCAGCGAGTCGAAGCCCAGCTCCCGGAACGCCCGGCTGGCCACGATCTCGTCCACGGAGTCGTGCCCCAGCACCGCGGCGGCCTGGGCCCGGACCAGTTCCACGACGGTCCGGCGCCGCTCGGCCACCGACAGGCCCGCCAGGCGCGCGGCGAACTCGCCGCGCTGCTCGTCGACCGTACGAGGGGCGGTGTCCTCCTGGGCCTCGGGGATGGTGTCCAGCAGCGGGCGCGGGCGGGCGGCCGTGAACACCGGCGCGAACTTCTCCCACTCGACGTCCGCGACCGCGATGAAGGTCTCGTCGTCCGCGAGGACCTCGGCGAGCGCGGTCAGCGCCCGCTGGGTGTCCAGGAAGTTCATGCCCTGCCGCAGCAGGCGGTGCGGGGTGACGCGGCCGGGAGCCTGGTCCATCGCCGCGTCCACGGCGTCCCAGTCGCGGGTGTTCCAGACACCCCAGGCGATCGAGGTCCCGGGCAGGCCACGGGCGCGACGGTCCTCGGCGAGCCCGTCCAGGAAGGAGTTGCCCGCCGCGTACGCGGCGTGGTCGTTGCTGCCCCAGGTCGCCGAGATCGACGAGAACATCACGAACTCGTCGATGCCCAGGTCCGCCGTCGCCTCGTCCAGGTGGACGGCGCCGGCCGCCTTCGCGCCGACCGCCAGGGCGAGCCCGTCGCGGTCGGTGTCCTCCAGCCGTGCGAGGAACGGGGTGTTCGCCGAGTGCAGGACGGTGGAGAGGCCGGGGCCGGAGGCCTCGATCCACGTCACCATGCCGGTCACCTGCTCGCGCACCGACAGGTCGCACGACACGACCTCGACGGCCGAACCAGCCTGCGCCAGCGTGGCCGCGAGCGCCGCCACCCCGGGCGCCGACGGGCCGGAGCGGGAGGTCAGAACCACCCTCGGCGCACCGTGCTCGGCCAGCCACGGACCGAGGACGACGCCGATCGCACCCGAGCCGCCGGTCAGCAGGACGGTGCCGCGCGGCGACCAGTCCTCCGACTCGACGCGCCGGGCCTCAGCGCGTACCAGCCGGCGCAGGAACACCCCGGACGGCCGCACCGCGACCTGGTCCTCACTGCCATCGGCGAACACGCTGACCAGACGAGCGGCGGCATCGGCGTCCAGCGCCGGCGGCAGGTCGACCAGACCGCCCCAACGGTCCGCGTGCTCCAGACCGACCGTACGGCCGAGACCCCAGACCTGCGTCTGCACCGGGCTCGTCGTCACCTCGTCCGGGCCGACGGCCACCGCGCCGCGGGTCAGCACCCACAGCGGAGCCGCGACCCCGGCCCGGCCCAACGCCTGCACCAGCTCGACGGTCTCCGCCAGCCCGCGCTGAACCAACGGGTGGTCGGCGAGCGGCGTCTCGTCCAGGGCCAGCAGCGACACCACACCGGCCACGCCCTCGGCCGGCACCGCGCCAAGCTGCTCCGGGCCGGCGGCCGTCACGACCTCGGCACCCTGACCGGCCAACGCCTCGGTGACCGTCGCCGCCTCGGGGCCGTCGCCGACGACCAACCAGATGCCGGACAGGTCCGCCGGGCCGCTCGCGGCGGCCGGCTGCCAGGTGATGCGGTAACGCCAGTCGTCCACCGACAGCTTCGCCCGCTCCAGCACCGGGGCCTCGGGCCAGTAGCGGCGCCGCTGGAACGCGTAGGTCGGCAGCGCGACAGCCGTCCCGGCGCCGAGCACCGCCGCCCAGTCGACGGGGGCGCCCTGGACATAGGCCTCGGCGAGCGAGGTCAGCAGGCGCTCGGCGCCGCCCTCCTCGCGCCGCAGCGTGCCGACCACGACCGGGGAGCGCTCCTCCAGGCTGTCACCGATCGCCGGGGTCAGCACCGGGTGCGGCGAGACCTCCAGGAACACACCGTGGCCTGCGTCGCCGAGAATCCGCACGGCGCGGTCGAACTCCACGGTCTCGCGGAGCGACGCGTACCAGTACGCCGGGTCCAGCTCCGGGCCGGACAGCCACGCGCCGGTCAGCGCCGAGACCATGGGGATGCGGGCCTCGGTCGGCGCGATGCCCTGGAGAACCGAGAGGATCTCCTCGCGCAGCTCGTCCACATGGGCGCTGTGCGACGCGTAGTCCACCGGGATCATCCGGGCACGCGGCGAATCCCCGCACGCGTCGGCGAGTTCACGCAGCGCGTCGGCGTCACCGGAGACGACCGTCGCCGACGGGCCGTTCACCGCCGCCACCGACAGGCGAGAGCCGTACGGAGCGATCCGCGCGCGGACACCCGCCACTGGCTCGGCGATCGACAGCATCCCACCACGACCAGCAAGGGCCTTCAGGGTCTTGCTCCGCAGAGCGACGACCTTGGCGGCGTCGTCCAAGGAGAGAATCCCCGCGACGGCCGCAGCGGCAATCTCACCCTGCGAGTGGCCGACCACGGCGTCAGGAGCGACACCGGCCGCCTCCCATACGGCGGCGAGCGAGACCATCACGGCCCACAGCGCCGGCTGCACGACGTCAGCAGCCTCGAAGCCGTGCCGGCCCGCCAGCACATCGTCCAACTGCCAGTCCACGTAAGGCGCGAGAGCCTCGGCGCACTCCGTCAGCTTGGCCGCGAAGACCGGGGACGACTCGGCCAGCTCACGCCCCATCCCGACCCACTGGCTCCCCTGCCCCGGGAAGACGAACACCGTCCGCCCCACACCGGCGGCAGCCACCGACCCCGTGACCACACCCGCCGCCGGCTGCCCGGTGGCAACGGCCATCAACCCCGCCGCCAGTTCATCCCGGTTCGCGCCAAGCACGACGGCCCGGCGCTCCAGCGCCGCACGCGTCGTCGCCAGCGACCACGCCACATCACTGACCGACAAATCCGGCCGCTCCGCCACGTGTTCACGCAGTCGACCGGCCTGACCCGCCAGCGCCGCAGCGCTCTGACCGGAGACCGGCCAGGCCGACGCCCCACCGGCGAACACCGGAAGCACCCGGGCCTCCCGCGCCTCGGGTTCGACGGCCGCCGGGGCCTCCTCCACGATCAGGTGGACGTTCGTCCCGCTCACGCCGAACGCCGACACACCCGCGCGACGCGGCCGCTCGCCCGCCGGCCACGCCACCGGTTCGCTCAGCAGCCGCACGTTCCCGGACGTCCAGTCCACGTGCGAGGACGGCTCCTCGGCGAACAGCGTCTTCGGCAGCACCTCGTGCCGCAGCGCCATCACCATCTTGATCACACCCGCCACACCGGCCGCGCACTGCGAGTGCCCGATGTTGGACTTCACCGACCCCAGCCACAACGGCCGGTCGGCGGCGCGGTCCTCGGCCTGCCCGTAGGTGGCCAGCAGCGCCTGCGCCTCGATCGGGTCACCGAGCGTCGTGCCGGTGCCGTGCGCCTCGACCACGTCCACGTCCGCCGCCGACAGCTGCGCGTTCGCCAGCGCCGCACGGATCACCCGCCGCTGCGACGGACCGTTCGGCGCCGCCAGACCGTTCGACGCACCGTCCTGGTTCGCCGCACTCCCCCGGATCACCGCCAGCACCTGGTGGCCATTGCGGCGGGCATCGGACAGGCGCTCCAACAGCACCATGCCCGCGCCCTCGCCCCAACCGATCCCGTCGGCCTCCTCCGAGAACGCCTTCGACCGACCGCTCGACGCCATACCGCCCTGACGCCCGAACTCCATGAACGCACCCGGCGACACCATCACCGCCACGCCGCCGGCCAGCGCCATCGAGCACTCACCGGCCCGCAGCGCCAGGATCGCCTGGTGCATCGCCACCAGCGACGACGAGCACGCCGTGTCCACCGTCACCGCCGGACCGGTCAGGCCCAGGCAGTACGAGATCCGGCCCGAGGCGACCGCCGACACCGCGCCGATCAGCCGGTAGCCGTCCAGGCTCTCGTCCTCGACGGGCAGCACCGAGCTGTACCCCGACGTGTTCGCTCCGATGAACACACCGGTCATCGACCCGTGCAGCGACTTGGGGTCGATCCCGCCGTGCTCGATGGCCTCCCAGGAGGTCTCCAGCAGCAGCCGCTGCTGCGGGTCCATGGCCAGCGCCTCGCGCGGGCTGATCCCGAAGAACCCCGCGTCGAACTCCGTCGCGTCGTAGACGAATCCGCCCTGTCGCCGGTACGTCTGCCCTCGGCCGAACGCCTCCTCGAAGGCCTCCCAGCCGCGATCGGCGGGGAAGGCGCCCACCGCGTCGACACCGCCGGCCACCAGGTCCCAGAACTCCTCGGGACCCGTCACACCGCCCGGGAACCGGCAGCCCGCACCCACGATCGCGATCGGCTCGCTCGACGCCGCAAGGAGCGCGCTGTTCTGCTGCCGGAGCCGCTCGGCTTCCTTGAGGGAGGTGCGAAGTGCTTCGACGAGCCTGTCGTTGGTCGTTTCCATGATCATGTGCTCCGAATCAACGAGGGCGTCAGGAGTCTTTGCCATCGAGGGCTATGCGAATGAGGTCTTCGGCGTCCATGCCGTCGATGGACTCCGTATCCGTTCGACTGTCCGCGCCGTTGTCCTGGGCCGGGTCGGCGAGTTGCAGCAGCAGGTCCAGCAGGCCGGCCTGCCGGATGCGGGCCAGCGGGATCGCCGAGATGGCCTCCCTGAGGGCCGGCTCGTCCGCGTCACCCTCCGGAGCGGCCTGCTCCGGCATGAACTCGCGCAGGATCTGCTCCGCGAGGGCGGTGGCGTTCGGGTGGTCGAAGACCATCGTGGAGGGCAGCCGGATACCGAGCGCCTTCGAGAGGCGGTTCCGCAGCTCGACCGCTCCGACGGAGTCGAAGCCCAGCTCCTTGAAGGCGCGTTGCGGCAGCACGTCGTCCGCCGAGTCGTAGCCGAGGACGACGGCCGCGTGACCGCGCACCAGGTCGGTCAGGACCTGGCGCTGTTCAGCGGCCGGCATTCCGGCCAACCGGCCCGCCCACTCGCTGACTTCCTCGGTCGTGGTGGTGCCGGCCTCGGCGGCCAGCACCTCCCGAACCTCGGGGAGGTCCGTCAGCAGACGGCTGGCCCGGTGAAGGGTATAGGTCGGCACGAACTGCGGCCAGTCGAAGCCGGCCACCACCATCGCACCCTCGCCCGCGTCCAGGACCTGGCCCAGCGCCAGCATGCCCCGGCGCCCGTCGATGCCCTCCATGCCGAACTCGCGCAACCGCTCACCACCGGAGCTCGCGGCCATGCCGACGCCGGCCCACAGGCCCCACGCGACCGAGGAGGCCACCAGGCCCCGGGAGCGGCGGTCCTCGACCAACGCGTCCAGGTGCGCGTTCGCCGCCGCGTAACCGCCCAGGCCACCGCTGCCCCACACACCCGCACCCGACGAGAACAGCACGAACGCGTCGAGATCCCGACCCGCCGTCAACTCGTCCAGCACCATGGCACCGCCGACCTTCGCCGACAGCAGCCAGGACAGGTCCGAAGGCTCGATCTCCTCGACCGGCCTACGGTCACCGACACCCGCCGAGTGGACCACCGACGACAACACCGGGCCCGCCGCATCGATACGGTCCAGGACCTCCGCCACAGAAGCGCGGTCGGCGATGTCACACGCCACCACGTCGACTGCCGCACCGCGAGCCGCGATCGAGGCCGCCAGCTCCGCCACACCGGCGGCACCAGGACCCGAACGGGACGTCAGCACGACCCGTGAGGCACCACGATCCGCCACCCACTGGGCGGTGATCGCACCGACACCGCTCGTACCGCCCGTCACCAGGACCGACCCACGTGGCGACCACGCCTCGCGGACGACCGGACGGCCGGCACGCACCAACCGCCGCGCCACCACCCCGCCCGCACGCACCGCCACCTGGTCCTCATCGCCGACCAGGACAGACGCCAGCCGCGCACCCGTACGCGCATCCACGGCAGCCGGAAGGTCGATCAGGCCGCCCCAGCGGCCCGCCAACTCCAGTGCCGCCACGGCTCCCAGACCCCACACCTGCGCCTGCACCGGCCGCACCACATCACCCGCGACCGCACCCACCGCACCCCGCGTGACCACCCACAGCGGAGCGGACACACCGAGCTGGCCAAGCTCCTGAACCAGCGCGACCGTCGCGGCCAGACCGCCGGGAACCAGCGGGAACGCTTCCTCCGGAGACTCGTCCAGCGCCAGCAGCGAGACCACACCCCGCAGGTCGGAGTGCGCGGCCACCGCAGCGGCGACACCGTCCGGAGTCGAGCGGACGACCCGCGCACCCGGAAGGTCCAGCGCCTCCGCGACCGCAGCCGCGTCGGTGCCGTCCCCGACCAGCAGCCAGGTCCCGGTCAGCACCGCGCCGGACTCGCCCACCGGCGCCCACGACACCCGGTACCGCCAGTCCGCGACCGCCGAGCCGGCCCGCTCACGGCGCCGCCAGTCGGTCAGCGCACCCAGCGCGGCATCCGCCGGGTCCACCCCGAGCAGATCGGCGAGCGCGGTGACATCACCACTCTCCACGGCGGTCCAGAAGCCCGCCTCCGCACCGGTGGCCACCGTGACGTCCGCGCGCTTGCGGTCCGCCTCCGGCCAGTAGTGGCGGTGGCGGAAGGCGTAGGTGGGCAGGTCCACCGTCGAACCGCGGCCGAGTACGGCGGCCCAGTCGACCGGGAGACCCTGCGCGTACACCTCGGCGAACGACGTCAGCAGACGCTGGGCGCCGCCTTCCTCCCGTCGCAGCGTGCCCGCGACGACCGGGGACAGCGCCTCCAGGGCGTCACCGATCGCCGGCGTCAGCACCGGATGCGGCGACACCTCCAGGAACACGCCGTGCCCGGACTCACCCAGCAGACGAACCGCCCGCTCGAACTCGACGGTCTCCCGCAGCGACGCGTACCAGTACGCCGGGTCCAGCTCGGAGCCGGCCAGCCACTCGCCCGTCAGCGCGGAGACCATGGGGATCCGGGCCTCACTCGGAGCGATGCCCTGGAGAACCGAGAGGATCTCCTCCCGCAGCTCGTCCACGTGCGCGCTGTGGGACGCGTAGTCCACCGGAATCATCCGCGCGCGCGGCGAATCCCCACAGGAGTCCGCCAGTTCACGCAGCGCGTCCGCATCACCGGAAACCACCGTCGCCGAGGGACCGTTCACGGCCGCCACCGACAGGCGGGAACCGTACGGGGCGATCCGCGCGCGGACGCCGTCCACCGGCTCCGCGATCGACAGCATCCCACCGCGACCAGCAAGGGCCTTCAGGGTCTTGCTCCGCAGAGCCACCACCTTGGCGGCGTCATCGAGGGACAGGATCCCCGCGACGGCGGCCGCCGCGATCTCGCCCTGCGAGTGACCGACCACGGCATCGGGAGCGACACCGGCCGCCTCCCAGACGGCGGCCAGCGAGACCATCACAGCCCACAGCGCGGGCTGCACCACGTCGGCGGCCTCGAAACCATGACGACCGGCCAGCACATCATCCAACTGCCAGTCCACATAAGGCGCCAGAGCCGCAGCACACTCCACCAGCCGCGCCGCGAACACCGGCGAAGACTCCGCCAGCTCACGCCCCATCCCGACCCACTGGCTCCCCTGCCCCGGGAAGACGAACACCGTCCGCCCCACCCCGGCAGCAGCCACCGAACCGGTCACCACGCCCGCCGCCGGCTGCCCCGTGGCCACCGCCGCCAGACGCTCCGCGAACTCGCCCCGCTCGCCGCCGAGCACGACGGCCCGGTGCTCCAGCGCCGCACGCGTCGTCGCCAGCGACCACGCCACATCACCGACCGACAACTCCGGCCGCGCCAGCACGTGTTCACGCAGCCGACCGGCCTGACCGGCCAGCGCCTCGGTGTCCCGTCCGGACAGCACCCACGCCGGGACACCGCCCGACAGCACCGGCACCACGCTCCCGCCGTCACTGTCGACGGGCGTCTCCGCCTCGGCCGGCGCCTCTTCGATGATCACGTGGGCGTTGGTGCCGCTGATCCCGAAGGCGGACACACCCGCCCGGCGCGGCCGCTCGCCCGCCGGCCACGCCACCTCGTCCTGCAGCAGCCGGACGTTGCCCGTCTCCCAATCCACGTGCGAGGACGGCTCATCCGCGTGCAGCGTCTTCGGCAGCACACCGGCTTGCAGCGCCAGCACCATCTTGATCACACCGGCCACGCCCGCGGCCTGCTGGGCGTGCCCGATGTTGGACTTCACCGAACCCAGCCACAACGGCCGGTCCTCGAACCGCTCCTGGCCATAGGTCGCCAGCAGCGCACCCGCCTCGATCGGGTCGCCCAGCTCCGTACCCGTCCCGTGCGCCTCGACCACGTCCACGTCCGCCGCCGACAGCTGCGCACTCGCCAACGCCGCCCGGATGACCCGCCGTTGGGCCGGGCCGTTCGGCGCCGTGAGACCGTTCGACGCACCGTCCTGGTTGATCGCGCTGCCGCGCACCACACCGAGCACCCGGTGCCCGTTGCGGCGGGCGTCCGACAGCCGCTCCAGTACCAGCATTCCGACGCCCTCGCCCATGCCCATGCCGTCCGCGCCCTCACCGAAGGCCTTGCAGCGGCCGTCGGCCGACAGCGCGCGCAGCCGCGAGAAGCTCACGAACTCGCCCGGGTCGGCCATCACCGTCACACCGCCGGCCAGCGCCACCGTGCACTCGCCCGACCGCAGCGCCTGCACCGCCTGGTGCATCGCCACCAGCGAGGAGGAGCACGCCGTGTCGACGGTCACCGCGGGCCCGTTCAGGCCCAGCGTGTACGACACCCGGCCGGACAGCACGCTGAGCGCGTTCCCGGTGATCAGGTGCGCCTGGGCCTCCGCTTCGTCGCCCAGCACCCCGATGTAGCCGGAGGCGGCCGCACCGATGAACACGCCGGTCGCGGAGCCGTGCAGCGACTTCGGGTCGATGCCGGCCCGCTCGACGGCCTCCCAGGAGGTCTCCAGCAGCAGCCGCTGCTGCGGGTCCATCGCCATCGCCTCGCGCGGGCTGATCCCGAAGAACCCCGCGTCGAACTCCCCGGCGCCGCCGAGGAATCCGCCCTCGATCACATAGGTCGAGCCCTCGGCGTCCGGGTCCGGGTCGAACAGGCCCTCGACGTCCCAGCCGCGGTCCGCCGGGAAGCCGCTGATCGCGTCCCCACCCGCGACCAGGAGGTCCCACAGCTCCTCGGGCGTCCGGACACCGCCCGGGTAACGGCAGGCCATGCCGACGATCGCGATCGAATCGGTCGAGGCCGGTTGCACCACCACCGGGGCGGTCTCCTCCGAGACGCTCCCGAACAGCGCGGCCAGGATCTCGTCGGCCAGCGCGGACGCGCTCGGGTGGTCGAAGATCACCGTGGACGGCAGCCGGACGCCCACGGCCGCGTTCAGGCGGTTGCGCAGGTCCACGGCGGTCAGCGAGTCGAAGCCCAGCTCCCGGAACGCCCTGCTGGCGACGATCTCGTCCGCCGACTCGTGGCCCAGCACCGCGGCCGCCTGCGTCCGCACCAGCTCCACGACGGTCCGGCGCCGCTCGGCGACCGACAGGCCCGCCAGGCGCGCGGCGAACTCGCTGCGCTGGTCGTCGACCGGACGGCCGGGGGCGGTGTCCTCCTGCGCCTCCGGAATGGTGTCCAGCAGCGGACGGGGACGCGCGGCCGTGAACACCGGCGCGAACTTCTCCCACTCGACGTCCGCGACCGCGATGAAGGTCTCGTCGTCGGCCAGGACCTCACCCAGCGCGGTCAACGCCCGCTGGGTGTCCAGGAAGTTCATGCCCTGCCGCAGCAGCCGGTGCGGGGTCACCCGGCCCGGCGCCTGGTCCATCACCGCGTCCACGGCGTCCCAGTCGCGGGTGTTCCACACACCCCACGCGATCGAGGTCCCCGGCAGGCCCCGACCGCGCCGGTCCTCCGCGAGCCCGTCCAGGAAGGAGTTCCCGGCGGCGTACGCGGCGTGGTCGTTGCTGCCCCAGGTCGCCGAGATCGACGAGAACATCACGAACTCGTCGATGCCCAGGTCGGCCGTGGCCTCGTCCAGATAGGTGGCGCCGGCCGCCTTCGCGCCCAGTGCCGCCGCCAGGCCTTCGTGATCCGTGTGCTCGACCCGCGAGAGGTACGGGGTGTTCGCCGAGTGCAGGACGGTCGACAGGCCGGGACCGGTGTTCTCGATCCACGCCACCATCGCCGCAACCTGCGTACGCTCCGTCAGGTCGCAGCTGACGACCTCGACGGCCGAACCGCCGTTCGCCACGGCGGCGGCCAGCGCCGCCACACCGTGCGCCGACGGGCCGGACCGGGAGGTCAGAACCACCCTCGGCGCGCGGTGCTCGGCAAGCCAGGGGCCGATGCAGACGCCGATCGAGCCGGTGCCACCGGTCAGCAGGACGGTGCCATGCGGCGACCAGCCCGCCGACTCGACGCGACGGGCCTCCGCCCGCACCAGACGGCGCAGGAGGACACCCGACGGCCGCACCGCGACCTGGTCCTCGCTGCCATCGGCGAACACGCCGACCAGCCGGGCCGCGGCATCGGCGTCCACCACCGGCGGCAGGTCGACCAGACCGCCCCAGCGGTCCGCGTGCTCCAGGCCCACGGCCCGGCCCAGACCCCAGACCTGCGTCTGGGTGGGGCTGGTCGTCACCTCGCCGGCCGCGGCCTGCACCGCACCGCGGGTCAGCACCCACAGCGGAGCGGTGACCCCGGCCCGGCCCAGCGCCTGGACCAGGTCGAGGGTGTCGGCGCTGCCGCGCGGGACCCACCCGAACTCGGCGTCCAGCGACTCGTCCAGCGCCAGCAGCGACACCACGCCCTGGACATCCGCACCGGCGACAGCCTCGTCGAGGCCCGCCAACGTCGTCCGCACCACCTCGGCGCCACAACTCGCCAGCGCCTCGGCCACCACACCGGCGTCCGCCGCGTCCCCGACCAGCAGCCAGGTACCGGACAGGACCGCCGGGCCGCTCCCGGTCGCCGGCTGCCAGGTGATCCGGTAGCGCCAGTCGTCCACCGACGCCCTGGCCCGCTGCGGGGTGCGCGGCTCCGGCCAGAACCGCTGGCGCTGGAAGGCGTACGTCGGCAGGCCGACGCTCTCGCCACCACCGAGCACCGTCGCCCAGTCCACCGGAGCGCCCTGGACGTAGGCCTCGGCGAAGGACGACAGCAGGCGCTCGGCCCCGCCGTCCTCGCGGCGCAGGGTGCCGACCACCACCGAGCCGTCGACGTCCTCGACCACGTCGCCCACCGCGCCGGTCAGCACCGCGTGCGGGGACACCTCCACGAACACCCCGTGCCCGGAGGCGCCCAGGATCCGGACCGCCCGCTCGAACTCGACGGTCTCGCGGAGCGAGGCGTACCAGTAGTCGGGGTCCATCTCCGGGCCCGACAACCATGCGCCCGTCAGCGCGGACACCATGGGGATCCGGGCGTCGGTCGGCGTGATGCCCTGGAGAACCGAGAGGATCTCCTCGCGCAGCTCGTCCACGTGCGCGCTGTGCGACGCGTAGTCCACCGGGATCATCCGGGCGCGCGGGGACTCCCCACAGGAGTCCGCGAGTTCACGCAGCGCGTCGGCGTCACCGGAGACGACCGTCGCCGACGGACCGTTCACTGCCGCCACCGACAGGCGGGCGCCGTACGGAGCGATCCTCGCCCGAACACCCTCCACCGGCTCGGCAATCGACAGCATCCCACCACGACCAGCAAGGGCCTTCAGGGTCTTGCTCCGCAGAGCGACGACCTTGGCGGCGTCGTCCAAGGAGAGAATCCCCGCGACGGCCGCAGCAGCGATCTCACCCTGCGAGTGGCCGACCACGGCGTCAGGAGCGACACCGGCCGCCTCCCATACGGCGGCGAGCGAGACCATCACGGCCCACAGCGCCGGCTGCACCACATCAGCAGCCTCAAAGCCGTGCCGGCCCGCCAGCACATCGTCCAACTGCCATTCCACGTAAGGCGCGAGAGCCTCGGCGCACTCCGCCAACTTCGCGGCGAAGACCGGCGAGGCCTCCGCCAACTCGCACCCCATGCCGACCCACTGGCTGCCCTGACCGGGGAAGACGAACACCGTCCGCCCCACCCCGCCAGGAGCCACCGAACCGGTCACCACACCGGACGCCGGCTGCCCCGTGGCCACCGCCACGAGACCCGCCGCGAGCTCACTCCGCTCGCCACCGAGCACGACCGCCCGGTGCTCCAGCGCCGCACGCGCCGTCGCCAGCGACCACGCCACATCGCCGACCGACAACTCCGGCCGCGCCAGGACGTGTTCACGCAGCCGACCGGCCTGACCGGCCAGCGCCGCGACGCTCTGGCCCGACACCGTCCACACCGAAGGCGCGGTCCCGAGGACCTCCGGCGCCGGCTGCTCCGCCGGGCGCTCGGCCTCGACCGCCGCGACCGGTGCTTCCTCGACGATCAGGTGGACGTTGGTGCCGCTCACGCCGAACGCCGACACACCCGCCCGGCGCGGGCGCCCACCCGCCGGCCACTCCACCGCCTCCTGGAGCAGACGGACGTTGCCCGTCTCCCAGTCCACGTGCGAGGACGGCTCGTCCGCGTGCAGCGTCTTCGGCAGCACCTCGTGCCGCAGCGCCATCACCATCTTGATCACACCCGCCACACCGGCGGCGCACTGCGAGTGCCCGATGTTGGACTTCACCGACCCCAGCCAGAGCGGCCGGTCGGCGGCACGGTCCTCGGCCTGCCCGTAGGTGGCCAGCAACGCCTGCGCCTCGATCGGGTCACCGAGCGTCGTGCCCGTCCCGTGCGCCTCGACCACGTCCACGTCCGCCGCCGACAGCTGCGCGTTCGCCAGCGCCGCACGGATCACCCGCCGCTGCGACGGACCGTTCGGCGCCGCCAGACCGTTCGACGCACCGTCCTGGTTCGCCGCACTGCCACGGATCACCGCCAGCACCTGGTGGCCGTTGCGCCGGGCGTCCGAGAGACGCTCCAGCAGCACCATGCCCGCGCCCTCGCCCCAGCCGATGCCGTCGGCCTCGTCCGAGAACGCCTTCGACCGGCCGCTGGAGGCCATGCCGCCCTGCTGGGCGAACTCCATGAAGGCGGCCGGGGAGACCATCACCGCCACGCCGCCGGCCAGCGCCATCGAGCATTCGCCGGCCCGCAGCGCCTGCACCGCCTGGTGCATCGCCACCAGCGAGGACGAGCAGGCCGTGTCCACCGTCAGAGCAGGACCGGTCAGGCCCAGGCAGTACGAGATCCGGCCGGAGTGGACAGCGGTCACGTTCCCGATCAGCCGGTAGCCGTCCAGGCTGGTGTCCTCGACGGGCAGGACCGAGCTGTACCCCGAGAAGTTGGCGCCGACGAAGACGCCGGTCGCGGAGCCGTGCAGCGACTTCGGGTCGATCCCGCCGTGCTCGATGGCCTCCCAGGAGGTCTCCAGCAGCAGCCGCTGCTGCGGGTCCATCGACAGGGCCTCGCGCGGGCTGATCCCGAAGAACCCGGCGTCGAACTCGGCCGCGTCATGGACGAATCCGCCCTGTCGCCGGTACTCCTGGCCCTTGCCGAACTCCTCCTCGTAGGCGTCCCACCCACGGTCGGTCGGGAAGCCGCCGATGGTGTCGGTGCCGGAGGCCACCATGCTCCAGAACTGCTCGGGGCCGACCGCCCCGCCCGGGTACCGGCATCCCATGCCGACGATCGCGATCGGCTCGCCGATCGCCGCGGCCACGACCTGGACCGCGCCGTCCCGCTGGACCGTCTGCTCGTCCGCGCCGACGAGTTCGCCGCGTACGTAGTCCGCGACGGCGGCGGCGTTCGGGTGGTCGAAGACCATCGTGGAGACGAGCCGGACACCGAGCACCTTCGACAGGCGGTTCCGCAGCTCGACCGCTCCGACGGAGTCGAAGCCCAGCTCCTTGAAGGCCCGTTGCGGCAGCACGTCGTCCGCCGACTCGTGGCCGAGGACGGCCGCCGCGTGACCGCGCACCAGGTCGGTCAGGACCTGGCGCTGCTCCGCGACCGGCATCCCGGCCAACCGGCTTGCCCACTCGCCGACTTCCTCGACGGTGGACTCGACGGCGGCCTCGGCGGCGGCCTCGGCGGCGAGGACCGCACGGACCTCGGGGAGGTCCGTCAGCAGACGGCTGGCCCGGTGAAGGGTGTAGGTCGGCACGAACTGCGGCCAGTCGAAGCCGGCCACCACCATCGCGCCCTCACCGGCGTCCAGGACCTGGCCCAGCGCCAGCATGCCCCGACGTCCGTCGATGCCCTCCATACCGAACTCGCGCAACCGCTCACCACCGGAGCTCGCGGCCATCCCGACGCCCGCCCACAGGCCCCAAGCGACCGAGGAGGCCACCAGACCACGGGAACGACGATCCTCCACCAACGCGTCCAGGTGCGCGTTCGCCGCCGCGTAACCACCCAGGCCACCGCTGCCCCACACACCCGCACCCGACGAGAACAGCACGAACGCGTCCAGGTCCCGGCCGGCCGTCAACTCGTCCAGCACCACAGCACCGCCGACCTTCGCCGACAGCAGCCAGGACAGGTCCGAAGGCTCGATCTCCTCGACCGGCCTACGGTCACCGACACCCGCCGAGTGGACCACCGACGACAACACCGGGCCCGCCGCATCGATACGGTCCAGGACCTCCGCCACAGAAGCGCGGTCGGCGATGTCACACGCCACCACCTCCACTGCCGATCCACGAGCCGCGATCGAGGCCGCCAACTCCGCCACACCGGCGGCACCCGGACCCGAACGGGACGTCAGCACGACCCGCGAAGCGCCACGATCCGCCACCCACTGGGCGGTGATCGCACCCACGCCACTCGTACCACCCGTCACCAGCACGGAACCACGCGGCGACCACGCCTCACGGACAACCGGACGGCCGGCGCGCACCAACCGCCGCGCCACCACCCCGCCCGCACGCACCGCGACCTGATCCTCGACACCCGCGAGAACCGACACCAGCCGCGCACCCGTACGTGCGTCCACGGAAGCCGGAAGGTCGATCAGCCCGCCCCAGCGGCCCGCCAACTCCAGCCCCGCCACGGCACCCAGACCCCAGACCTGCGCCTGGACCGGCCGCACCACATCACCCGAGACCGCACCCACCGCACCCTGCGTGACCACCCACAGCGGGGCCACAACCCCGGCACGATCGAGCGTCCGGATCAGCGCGAGCGTGTCAGCACCACCACGCGACACCCACGGGAACGCCTCCTGCGGCGACTCGTCCAGCGCCAGCAGCGACAGCACTCCGCTCAGGTCGGAGCACGCGGCCACCGCCTCACCCACGGTATCCACCGCAGTACGGACCACGGTTGCCCCGTGGGACTCCAGCGCCGCCGCGACCGCAGCGGCATCCGGGGACTCCCCCACCAGCAGCCACGTCCCGGTCAGCACCCCGCCGGACTCGCTCACCGGCGCCCACGACACCCGGTACCGCCAGTCCGCGACCGCCGCATCGGCCTGGCCCCGGCGCCGGTAGTCGGCCAGCGCCGGCAACACCTCGCCCAACCGGTCGCCGTCGATGTTCAACGCCGCCGCCAGGCCGTCGGCGTCCCCGCCCTCGACCGCCGCCCAGAACTCGGCATCGATGACGGAGCCCTCGGCAACCTCGGCCACCGCCTCGGGCCAGTAGTGACGGTGCTGGAACGCGTACGTCGGCAGATCCACCGTCGAACCACCGGCGAGGACCGACACCCAGTCCACCGTGGCGCCCTGGACATAGGCCTCGGCGAACGACGTCAGCAGGCGCTGCGCGCCGCCCTCGTCGCGCCGCAAGGTGCCCACCACGACCGGGGACAGCGTCTCCAGGGCGTCACCGATCGCCGGCGTCAGCACCGGATGCGGCGACACCTCCAGGAACACACCGTGCCCGGACTCACCCAGCAGACGAACCGCCCGCTCGAACTCGACGGTCTCCCGCAGCGACGCGTACCAGTAGGCCGGGTCCAGCTCGGAGCCCGCCAGCCACTCACCGGTCAGCGCGGAGATCATCGGGACCTGCGCCTCACGAGGCCGGATCCCCTCAAGGACGGAGAGGATCTCCTCGCGCAGCTCGTCCACATGGGCGCTGTGCGAGGCGTAGTCCACCGGAATCATCCGGGCGCGCGGCGAATCCCCGCACGCCTCGGCGAGTTCGCGCAGCGCATCGGCGTCACCGGAAACCACCGTCGCCGACGGACCGTTCACCGCCGCCACCGACAACCGGGCACCATACGGGGCGATCCGCGCGCGGACACCCGCCACCGGCTCCGCGATCGACAGCATCCCACCGCGACCGGCCAGAGCCTTCAGGGTCCGGCTGCGAAGAGCAACAACCTTCGCCGCATCCTCCAGCGAAAGAATCCCCGCGACAGCAGCCGCCGCGATCTCACCCTGCGAGTGACCGACCACAGCGTCCGGAGCGACACCAGCCGCCTCCCACACCGCAGCCAGCGAGACCATCACCGCCCACAACGCCGGCTGCACCACATCGGCGGCCTCGAACCCATGAAGCCCGGCCAGCACATCGTCCAACTGCCAGTCCACATAAGGCGCCAGAGCCACAGCACACTCCGCCAGCCGCGCCGCGAACACCGGCGAAGACTCCGCCAGCTCACGCCCCATCCCGACCCACTGGCTCCCCTGACCGGGGAAGACGAACACCGTCCGCCCCACCCCACCGGGAGCGAGTCCGCCGGTCACGACACCGGGCGCGGGCTGCCCCGTGGCCACCGCCGCGAGACCCGCCGCGAGCTCACTCCGCTCGCCGCCCAGCACCACCGCACGCTGCTCGAACACCGATCGCGTCGTCGCGAGCGACCACGCCACATCGCCGACCGACAACTCCGGCCGCGCCAGCACGTGTTCACGCAGTCGACCGGCCTGACCGGCCAGCGCCACCGCACTACGACCGGAGACCCGCCACACCGACGTCCCGCCGGTCAGCACCGGAAGCTCCGGGAGCTCCGGAAGCGCCGGGAGCTCCGGCCCAGGCTCGGGCGCCGCCTCGACGGCCGCCGGGGCCTCCTCCACGATCACGTGGACGTTGGTGCCGCTGATCCCGAAGGCCGACACGCCCGCCCGGCGCGGCCGCTCGCCCACCGGCCACTCCACCTGCTCCTGGAGCAGCCGGACGTTGCCCAGGTCCCAGTCCACGTGCGAGGACGGCTGCTCGGCGTGCAGGGTCTTCGGCAGTACGCCGTGCCGCAGCGCCATCACCATCTTGATCACACCGGCCACACCGGCAGCCTGCTGGGCGTGCCCGATGTTGGACTTCACCGACCCCAGCCACAGCGGCCGGTCCCCGGCGCGTCCCTGGCCGTAGGTGGCCAGCAGCGCGCCGGCCTCGATCGGGTCGCCGAGCGTGGTGCCGGTGCCGTGCGCCTCGACCGCGTCGACGTCGGACGCCGACAGCTGGGCATTGGCCAGCGCGGAGAGGATCACGCGCTGCTGCGAGGGGCCGTTGGGCGCGGACAGGCCGTTGGAGGCGCCGTCCTGGTTGACGGCGCTCCCGCGGAGCACGCCGAGCACCTGGTGCCCGTTGCGGCGGGCGTCCGACAGCCGTTCCAGCACCAGCATGCCGACGCCTTCGCCGATGCCCATGCCGTCCGCGCCCTCGCCGAAGGCCTTGCAGCGGCCGTCGGAGGAGAGCGCGCGCAGCCGCGAGAAGCCGACGAACTCGCCGGGGTCGGCCATCACGGTCACACCGCCGGCCAGTGCCACCGTGCACTCGCCCGACCGCAGCGCCTGGGTCGCCTGGTGCAGCGCGACCAGCGAGGAGGAGCACGCGGTGTCCACGGTCATCGCCGGGCCCACCAGGCCCAGCGCGTAGGCGATCCGGCCGGAGAGCACGCTCAGCGCGTTCCCGGTGATCAGGTGGGCCTGTACGCCGGCCTCGTCCCCGACCGCGCCGAAGTAGCCGGACGGGGCCGCGCCGATGAAGACGCCGGTCGCCGAGCCGTGCAGCGTCTGCGGGTCGATGCCCGCGCGCTCGACGGCCTCCCAGGAGGTCTCCAGCAGCAGGCGCTGCTGCGGGTCCATGGCGAGGGCCTCGCGCGGGCTGATGCCGAAGAACCCGGCGTCGAACTCCCCGGCGCCGCTGAGGAATCCGCCCTCCACGACGTAGGTCGAGCCCTCGGCGTCGGCGTCCGCGTCGAACAGCGCCTCGGCGTCCCAGCCGCGGTCGGCCGGGAAGCCGCTGATCGCGTCCCCGCCGGCGGCGATCAGGTCCCACAGCTCCTCGGGCGAGCGCACGCCGCCCGGGTAGCGGCAGGCCATGCCGACGATCGCGATCGGCTCCGAGGGCGCGGCGGCCACCGCGACCACCTGGCCGGGGCCCTCCGCCCCGAACAGCGCGCTCAGGATCTCCTCGGCCAGTACGGACGCGCTCGGGTGGTCGAAGACGACGGTGGACGGCAGGCGCAGGCCGCAGGCGGTGTTCAGGCGGTTGCGGAGCTCGACGGCGGTCAGCGAGTCGAAGCCCAGCTCGCGGAAGGCCCGCGTCGCGACGATCTCGTCCGCCGAGTCGTGGCCGAGGACCGCGGCGGCGTGCGAGCGCACCAGCTCCACGACGCTCCGGCGCCGCTCGGCCGCCGACAGGCCGGCCAGCCGCGAGGCGAACTCGCCGCGCTCGTCGGCGGCCGTCGTGGCGGCCGTCTCGGCCCGGGCCTCGGGGATGGTGTCCAGCAGCGGGCGCGGGCGCGCGGCCGTGAAGACCGGCGCGAACTTCTGCCACTCGACGTCCGCGAGGGCGATGAAGGTCTCGTCGTCGGCGAGGACCTCGCCGAGCGCCGTCAACGCCCGCTGGGTGTCGAGGAAGTTCATGCCCTGCCGCAGCAGGCGCTGGGGCGTCACCCGGCCGGGTGCCTGGTCCATCACCGCGTCGACGGCGTCCCAGTCGCGGGTGTTCCAGACGCCCCACGCGATCGAGGTGCCGGGCAGGCCGCGGGCCCGGCGGTCCTCCGCCAGCGCGTCGAGGAAGGCGTTGCCGGCGGCGTAGGCGCCGTGGTCGTTGCTGCCCCAGGTCGCCGAGATCGACGAGAAGAGCACGAACTCGTCGATGCCCAGGCCGGCCGTGGCCTCGTCCAGGTGGACGGCGCCGGCCGCCTTCGCGCCGAGCGCGGCGACCAGGCCTTCGCGGCTGGTGTCCTCCACCCGGGCCAGGTAGGGCGCGTTGGCGGAGTGCAGGACGGTGGACAGGCCGGGGCCGGAGGCCTCGATCCAGGCCACCAGGCCGGTCGCCTGGCCCCGGTCCGCCAGGTCGCAGCTGACGACCTCGACGGCCGATCCGCCGTTCGCCACGGCGGCGGCCAGTGCCGCCACCCCGGGCGCCGACGGGCCGGAGCGGGAGGTCAGAACGACCCTCGGCGCGCCGTGCTCGGCAAGCCACGGGCCGATGCAGACACCGATCGAGCCGGTGCCGCCGGTCAGCAGGACGGTGCCGCGCGGAGACCAGGCAGCCGACTCGACGCGACGGGCCTCGGCCCGCACCAGACGGCGCAGGAACACACCCGACGGCCGCACCGCGACCTGGTCCTCCCGGCCGTCCGCGAACACACCGACCAGACGAGCGGCGGCCTCGGCGTCCAGCACCGGCGGCAGGTCGACCAGGCCGCCCCAGCGGTCCGCGTGCTCCAGGCCCACGGCCCGGCCCAGACCCCAGACCTGGGCCTGCACCGGACTGGTCGTCACCTCGTCGGCGCCGACCGCCACCGCACCGCGGGTCAGCACCCACAGCGGGGCCGTGACACCGGTCTCGACCAGCACCCGGACCAGGTCGACCGTCCCGGCCAGACCGCCCGGAACCGACGGGTGCTCCGCCAGCGGCGTCTCGTCCAGGGCCAGCAGCGACACCACACCGGCCACGCCCTCGGCCAGTGCGGCGTCGACGTCCTCCGGTCCCGCGACGGTGGCGACGCTCGCACCGCGGGCCGTCAGCGCGTTCGCGACCGCCTCCCGGCCGGGACCGTCGCCGACCAGCAGCCAGGTGCCCGACGGCGTGGCGGCCCGCTTCGCGTCGGCCGCCTGCCAGACGATCCGGTAGCGCCAGTCGTCCACCGAGGTGTCCGGGCCGGCGGCCTGGACGGAGGCCACGGCGCCGAGCCAGTAGCGCCGGCGCTGGAAGGCGTAGGTGGGCAGGTCCACGACCGTGCCGCCGCCCAGGAGCGCGGCCCAGTCGACGGGGAGGCCCCGCACGTAGGCCTCGGCGAGCGAGGCCAGAAGACGCCCGGCGCCGCCCTCCTCGCGCCGCAGGGTGCCGACCACGGCCGAGCCCTCGACGTCCTCGACGACGTCGCCCACCGCGCCGGTCAGCACCGCGTGCGGGGAGACCTCCACGAACGCCCCGTGCCCGGACTCGGCGAGGATGCGGACCGCCCGCTCGAACTCGACGGTCTCGCGGAGCGAGGCGTACCAGTAGGTCGGGTCCAGCTCCGGACCGGACAGCCACGCGCCGGTCAGCGCGGAGACCATGGGGATGCGGGCCTCGGTCGGCGTGATGCCCTGGAGGACCGAGAGGATCTCCTCGCGCAGCTCGTCCACGTGGGCGCTGTGGGACGCGTAGTCCACCGGGATCATCCGAGCGCGCGGCGAATCCCCACAGGAGTCAGCCAGTTCACGCAGCGCGTCCGCGTCACCGGACACCACCGTCGCCGACGGGCCGTTCACGGCCGCGACCGACAGACGGGAACCGTACGGGGCGATCCGCGCCCGCACACCCGCCACCGGCTCCGCGATCGACAGCATCCCACCGCGACCGGCCAGGGCCTTCAGAGTCTTGCTCCGCAGAGCCACGACCTTCGCGGCATCGTCGAGGGAGAGAATCCCGGCCACAGCGGCGGCGGCAATCTCGCCCTGCGAGTGACCGACCACGGCGTCCGGAGCGACACCCGCCGCCTCCCAGACCGCAGCCAGCGAGACCATCACCGCCCACAGCGCCGGCTGCACCACATCAGCGGCCTCGAAACCATGACGCCCGGCCAGGACATCGTCCAACTGCCAGTCCACATAAGGCGCCAGAGCCTCGGCACACTCCGCCAGCCGGGCCGCGAACACCGGCGAAACCTCCGCCAGCTCACGCCCCATCCCGACCCACTGACTCCCCTGCCCCGGGAAGACGAACACCGTCCGCCCCACACCCGCGGCGTCCACCGAGCCCGTGACCACGCCGGGCGCGGGCTGCCCGGCGGCGACGGCCGTCAGCCCCGCGGCGAGTCCGTCCCGGTCCGCGCCGAGCACGACGGCCCGGTGCTCCAGCGCCGACCGCGTCGTGGCCAGCGACCACGCGACGTCGCCGACCGACAACTCCGGCCGCTCCGCCACGTGTTCACGCAGCCGACCCGCCTGACCGGCCAGCGCCGCGGCGCTCTGCCCCGACACCACCCACGCGGGAAGCCCCTCGCCGGACAGGACGCGCGGCGCGGCGCCCGCCACGACCTCCGGACGGCCCGAGCCCGCCGGCGCCTCCTCCAGGATCAGGTGCGCGTTGGTGCCGCTGACGCCGAACGCGGACACGCCCGCGCGGCGCGGCTGCTCGCCCGCCGGCCACGCCACCGCTTCGCTCAGCAGCCGGACGTTGCCCGAGGCCCAGTCCACGTGCGGCGACGGGTTCCCGACGAAGAGGGTCTTCGGCAGCACGCCGTGCTGCAGCGCCAGCACCATCTTGATCACACCGGCGACGCCGCTCGCGCAGCCGGAGTGGCCGATGTTGGACTTCACCGAGCCCAACCAGAGCGGCCGGTCGGCGGCGCGGTCCTCGGCCTGCCCGTAGGTGGCGAGCAGCGCCTGCGCCTCGATCGGGTCGCCCAGCGTGGTGCCCGTCCCGTGTGCCTCGACCACGTCCACGTCGGCCGCGGTCAGGCCGGCGTCGGCCAGCGCCGAGTGGATGACGCGGTACTGCGAGGGCCCGTTGGGGGCGGTGATGCCGTTGGAGGCGCCGTCCTGGTTGACGGCGCTGCCGCGGATCACGCCGAGCACCTGGTGGCCGTTGCGGCGGGCGTCGGAGAGGCGCTCCAGCGCGATGATGCCGGCGCCCTCGCCCCAGCCGATGCCGTCGGCCTCGGCGGCGAAGGACTTGCACCGGCCGTCGGCGGCCATGCCGCCCTGCTGGGAGAACTCGATGTACGCGTCGGGCATGACCAGCACCTCGACGCCGCCCGCCAGGGCGAGGGAGCACTCGCCCGAGCGCAGCGAGCGCACCGCGAGGTGGAGTGCCACGAGCGAGGAGGAGCAGGCGGTGTCGATCGTCACGGCGGGGCCGGTCAGGCCCAGCGTGTAGGAGATGCGTCCGGAGACGACGGCGGTCAGGCCGCCGGTCATCTTGTAGCCCTCGGCGCCGCTGCCGTTGCCGCCCACGCCCGAGCCGTACGCGGTGCCGCTGGCGCCGACGAACACGCCGGTGTCGGAGCCCTTCAGGGACATCGGGTCGATGCCGGCCCGCTCGACCGCCTCCCAGGCGGTCTCCAGCAGGATCCGCTGCTGCGGGTCCATCGCCAGGGCCTCGCGCGGGCTGATCCCGAAGAACCCGGGGTCGAAGTCGGCCACGTCGTAGAGGAATCCGCCGACCCGGGCGTACTCCTCGCCGGCGCGCGCGTCCGGGTTGCCGTAGGCGCGCTCCCACTCCGCCCAGCCGCGGTCGGTGGGGAAGCCGCCCATGGCGTCCGTCCCGGCGGAGAGCAGGTCCCAGAACCGGTCGGGGCCGGTGATGCCCCCGGCGTAGCGGCAGCCGAGGCCGACGACGGCGATCGGCTCGCGCTCGCCGGCTTCCAGTTCCTTGACGCGCTCGCGGGTCCGATACAGGTCGGCGGCGAGCTTCTTCAGAGTGTCGAGCAGCTGCTTGTCGCCGCCCGCCGCCTGCGCACCACCGGTCATCACGAAAGCCCCAATTCCTTGTTGATGAAGTCCAGGACCTCGCCGGCGTCGGCGTCGTCCAGTCGCCCGGCCAGCGTCTGCTGCTCCTGCTCGTCCTGCCGTGGTTGCTCGGTGTCGCCCAGCCAGCGGGAGAGCACGTTCCTCAGCCGCAGGGTCACGTCGCGCCGGGCGCCGCTGCCGCCGGGCACCGCCGCGAGCGCGGCCTCCAGGCGGTCGAGCCCGTCGAGCACCGGGTCGGTGCCGGGGGCGGCCCGGGTGTCGTCGGCGGGCGCGGCTCGCAGGCCGAGTTCGCCGTGCAGGTACTCGGCGAGTTCGGCGGGGGTCGGGTGGTCGAAGACGAGGGTGGCGGGCAGCCGCCGCCCGGTGGTGTCGGTGATCCGGTTGCGCAGGTCGACGGCCATCACGGAGTCGAAGCCGAGGTGGCGGAACGGCCGGCCCTTGGGCAGTGCTCCGGCGGTGTGGCCGAGGACGGCGGCGGCCTGGTCGCAGACGATCTCCACGAGTCGGCGCAGCTGCTCCGCGTGGGGCAGGCCGGCGAGTCGGTCGGCCAGGCCGGTGCCGTCCGGTGCGCCGCTCCCGGTGCCGGGGCCGGAGTCCGCGGGTTCCGGTCGGGTCCCGGCGTCGGGCAGGTCGGCGAGGAGGCGGCTGGGACGGCGCAGGGTGAACGTCGGGCCGAACACCGACCAGTCGATGTCCGCGACGGTGACGGCGTCCTCTCCCCCGTCCAGGGCCTGGCCGAGGGCGCGGACGGCGAGTTCGGGCGCCATGGCCCGGACGCCGTAGCGGGTCAGCCGGGTGGTCACGCTGCCGCCGCCCATGCCGCCGCCGTCCCACAGGCCCCAGGAGAGCGTGGTGGCGGGGCGGCCGGCGGCGCGGCGTTCGGCGGCGAGGCCGTCGAGGTAGCCGTTGGCGGCGGCGTAGCCGGCCTGGTCGCTGCCGCCCCAGACGGCGGCGCCGGAGGAGAACAGCACGAAGTCGTCGAGGCCGCGGTCGGCGGTCAGCTCGTCGAGCCAGCGGGCGCCGCCCGCCTTGGGGGCGCACACCTCGGCCAGCCCGGCCGCGGTGGTCTCGCCGACGGTGCCGCCCTGGCCGACGCCCGCGGTGTGCAGCACCGTGGACAGGGCCGGGCCGCCGGTGGCGTCGATCCGGGCCAGCAGGGCGGCGACCTCGGCGCGCTCGGCGACGTCGCAGGCGACGACGTCGACGCCGGTGCCGCGGGCGGCGAGTTCGGCGGCGCGGGCGGCGACGCCCTCGGTGGCCGGGCCGCGACGGCCGGTCAGCACGACGCGCCGCGTGCCGCGGTCGGCGAGCCAGCGCGCGACGTGCTCGCCGATGGCGCCGGTCCCACCGGTGACCAGGACGGTGCCACGCGGGGTCCACGCGGCGCCGTTCGCCGGGGCCTGCGGCTGCGCGGCGCGCACCAGCCGTCGCCCGTACGCGCCGGACGGGCGCAGCGCCACCTGGTCCTCGCCGTCGCCACCCGTGAGGACGGCGGCCAGGCGCCGCAGGGCGGGGCCGGTGTCCTCGGGACGCTGCGGCAGGTCGATCAGGCCGCCCCACAGGTCGGGGTGGGCGAGGGCGGCCGTCCGGCCGAGGGCCCAGATCTGGGCGTGGACGGGCGGGCCGGCCGGCTCGCCGTCGGTGGCGGCGGCCGCGCCCCGGGTCAGCACCCACAGCGGGGCGGCGGGCGTGTCGTCCCCGTCCCCGCGCCGGTCGGCGACGGCCTGGGCCAGGGCCAGGGTGGCGGCCAGGCCGCGCGGGACGCCGGGGTGGGCGTCGAGCGGCGCGGCCGCCTCCTCGTCGAGGGCGAGGGCGGAGACGATGCCGGAGAGGTCGGCGACACCGGTGGGCAGCGCGGCGGCGAGCGCCTCGCGGTCGGTGGTGTCGATACCGTCCCCGGGCACCGTGAGGACGCGGGCGCCGGCGGCCGTCAGGGCGTCGGCGACGTCCGGCGCGGAGCCGACGAGCAGCCAGGTGCCGGTCAGCGCGGTGCCGTGCTCGGGCAGGGCCGACCAGGCGATGCGGTAGCGCCAGCCGGCGACGGCCGACTCGGCGCGTTCGCGGTGGCGCCAGCCGGTGAGCGCGCCGAGGGCCGGGTCGGCCGGGTCGACACCGAGCAGGTCGGCGAGAGCAGCGGCGTCACCGCGCTCGACGGCGTTCCAGAAGCCCGCCTCGGCGGGCGTGCCCGCGGTGACCGGTACGGTCGGGGCCTCGGTGGGCTCCGGCCAGAACCGGTCCCGCCGGAAGGCGTAGGTGGGCAGGTCCACAACCGTGCCGCCGCCCAGGAGCGCGGTCCAGGCGACGGGCAGGCCCCGGACGTACGCCTCGGCGAGCGAGGCCAGGAGACGCCCGGCGCCGCCGTCCTCGCGGCGCAGGGTGCCGACCACGGCCGGGGTCCGGTCCGCGAAGGCGTCGCTGATCGCCGGGGTGAGCACCGGGTGCGGGGACACCTCGACGTACGCCCCGTGGCCCGCGTCGGCGAGGATCCGCACGGCGCGGTCGAACTCGACGGTCTCGCGGAGGGACGCGTACCAGTAGGCCGGGTCCAGCTCCGGGCCGGACAGCCACGCGCCGGTCATGGCGGAGACCATGGGGATGCGGGCCTCGGTCGGCGTGATGCCCTGGAGGACGGCGAGGATCTCCTCGCGCAGCTCGTCCACGTGCGCGCTGTGCGAGGCGTAGTCCACCGGGATCATCCGGGTGCGCGGGAACTCCCCGCAGGAGTCGGCGAGTTCGCGCAGCGCGTCAGCGTCACCGGAGACGACCGTCGCCGAAGGACCGTTCACGGCCGCGACCGACAGACGGGAACCGTACGGGGCGATCCGGGCGCGGACACCCGCCACCGGCTCCGCGATCGACAGCATCCCGCCACGACCCGCCAGCGCCTTCAGAGTCTTGCTCCGCAGAGCCACGACCTTGGCAGCGTCGTCCAGGGAGAGAATCCCCGCGACGGCAGCCGCCGCGATCTCGCCCTGCGAGTGACCGACCACGGCATCGGGAGCGACACCGGCCGCCTCCCACACAGCGGCGAGCGAGACCATCACGGCCCACAGCGCCGGCTGCACGACATCAGCGGCCTCGAAGCCGTGAAGACCCGCCAGCACATCGTCCAACTGCCAGTCCACGTACGGCGCGAGAGCCTCGGCACACTCGGCCAGCCGCGCCGCGAACACCGGCGAGGCCTCCGCCAGCTCGCGGCCCATACCGACCCACTGGCTGCCCTGGCCGGGGAAGACGAACACTGTCCGCCCCACCCCGTCCGGGGCGACCTCGCCGGTGACCACGCCGGGCGCGGGCTGTCCGGTGGCGACGGCCGAAAGCCCCGCCTCCAGTTCGTCCCGGTCCGCTCCCAGCACCACCGCGCGCTGCTCGAAGGCCGACCGCGTCGTGGCCAGCGACCACGCGACGTCACCGACCGGCAGCTCCGGCCGCTCCGCGACGTGCTCGCGCAGCCGGCCCGCCTGACCGGCGAGCGTCTGCCCGTCACGGCCGGACAGCACCCACGCCGGGAGGGGTCGCGTCAGGACCGGCGCGAGGTCCTCGGCGGCGTCCTCGGGGACGGTCTCCGCCTCGACCGGGGCCTCTTCGATGATCACGTGCGCGTTGGTGCCGCTGATCCCGAACGCCGACACACCCGCTCGGCGCGGCCGCTCGCCCGCCGGCCACTGCACCGCGTCCTGGAGCAGACGGACGTTGCCCGTCTCCCAATCGACGTGCGAGGACGGCTCATCGGCGTGCAGCGTCTTCGGCAGCACACCGGCTTGCAGGGCCAGCACCATCTTGATCACACCGGCCACACCGGCGGCCTGCTGGGCGTGCCCGATGTTGGACTTCACCGAGCCCAGCCACAACGGCCGGTCCTCGAACCGCTCCTGGCCGTACGTCGCCAGCAGCGCACCCGCCTCGATCGGGTCACCCAGCTCCGTACCCGTCCCGTGCGCCTCGACCGCGTCCACGTCCGCCGCCGAGATCCGGGCGTTGGCCAGCGCCGCGCGGATGACGCGCTGCTGCGAGGGGCCGTTGGGGGCGGTGAGGCCGTTGGAGGCGCCGTCCTGGTTGATGGCGCTGCCGCGCACCACGCCGAGCACCCGGTGCCCGTTGCGGCGGGCGTCGGAGAGGCGTTCGAGCACCACGATGCCGACGCCCTCGCCCATGCCCATGCCGTCGGCGCCCTCGCCGAAGGCCTGGCAGCGGCCGTTCGGCGACAGGGCCCGCAGCCGCGAGAAGCCGACGAACTCGCCCGGGTCGGCCATCACCGTCACGCCGCCCGCCAGGGCGACCGAGCACTCGCCCGACCGCAGCGACTGCACGGCCTGGTGCAGCGCGACCAGCGAGGAGGAGCAGGCGGTGTCCACCGTCATCGCCGGGCCCACCAGGCCCAGCGCGTAGGCGATCCGGCCGGACAGCACGCTCATCGCCGTGCCGGTCATGCGGTGTCCTTCGGACCCGGCGGTCTCCTCCACCACGCCGAGGTAGGTCGACCGGGCCGCGCCGACGAACACGCCGGTCGCGGAGCCGTGCAGCGACTTCGGGTCGATGCCCGCGCGCTCGACGGCCTCCCAGGAGGTCTCCAGCAGCAGCCGCTGCTGGGGGTCCATCGACAGGGCCTCGCGCGGGCTGATCCCGAAGAAGGCGGCGTCGAACTCGGCGGCCCCGGTCAGGAAGCCGCCCTCGGCGACGTAGGTCTTGCCCTCGGCGTCCGGGTCGGGGTCGAAGAGGCCCTCGGTGTTCCAGCCGCGGTCGGTCGGGAAGCCGCCGATCGCGTCCCCGTGCTCGGCCAGGAGGGCCCAGAGCTCCTCGGGGGTCCGGATCCCGCCGGGGTAGCGGCAGGCCATGCCGACGATCGCGACCGGTTCGGCGGGGGCCGCGACCACGGCGGGCACCGGCCCGGCGCCGGCCGCCGCCTCGGCCCCGAAGAGCCGGGAGAGGATCTCCTCGGCCAGGGCGGCCGGGTTGGGGTGGTCGAACACGACCGTGGCGGGCAGCCGGACGCCCGCGGCGCCGCCCAGCCGGTTGCGCAGTTCGACGGCGGTCAGCGAGTCGAAGCCGAGCTCCCGGAAGGCGCGCGTGGTCGGGACCTCGGCCGCGGAGCCGTGGCCGAGGACGGCGGCGGCGTGCGCGCGGACCAGCTCGACCACCGCGCGGCGGCGCTCGGCGGCGGTCAGGCCGACGAGGGCGCGGAACAGTTCGCCGGTGGCCTCGGCCGGCCGGTCCGACCCGGCGGCGTCCGGGCCCCGGTCCTCCTGCTCCCGGGCCTCGGGGATGGCGTCCAGCAGCGGGCGCGGGCGCGCCGCGCGGAACACCGGCGCGAACTTCTCCCACGTCACGTCGGCGAGCGCGATGAAGGTCTCGTCGTCCGCGAGGGTCTGGTCCAGCGCCGTCAGCGCCCGTTCGGTCTCGAGGAAGTTCATCCCCTGCCGGCGGAGCCGTCGGGGCGTCACCCGGCCGGGGCTGTGGTCCATCAGGTCGTCGACCGCGTCCCAGTCCCGGGAGTCCCAGACGCCCCAGGCGATCGAGGTGCCCGGCAGGCCCCGGGCCCGGCGGTCCTCGGCCAGGCCGTCGAGGAAGGCGTTCCCCGCCGCGTACGGGCCGTGGTCGTTACTCCCCCAGGTCGCCGAGATCGACGAGAACAGCACGAACTCGTCCACGTCCAGCGCGGCCGTCGCCTCGTCCAGGTAGGTGGCCCCGGCGGCCTTGGCGCTGAGCGCCGCCGCCAGGCCCTCCCTGGTGGTGTCCTCGACCCGGGCCAGGTAGCCGGTGTTGGCCGAGTGCAGGACCGTGGACAGGCCCGGTCCGGTGGCCTCGATCCGGGCGACGAGGTCGGTGACGTCCCGGCGGACGCCGGTGTCGCAGCTGACGATGTCGACGGCCGTCCCGGCGGTCGCCATCGCGGCCGCGAGTTCCACCGCCCCCTCCGCGGACGGGCCGGAACGGCTCGTCAGCACGACGCGCGGGGTGCCCCGCTCGGCGAGCCAGCGCGCGACGCAGGCCCCGATCGAGCCGGTGCCGCCGGTCAGCAGCACGGTGCCGCGCGCCCGCCAGGGGGCGCGGCCGGCCGGCCGCGGCTCGGCCCGCACCAGGCGGCGGGCGAGCGTGCCGGAGGGGCGCAGGGCGACCTGGTCCTCCGTGCGGTCCGCGAGGACCGCGACCAGCCGGGCGCCGGTCCGCGCGTCGAACTCCGGCGGGAGGTCGACCAACCCACCCCAGCTGTCCGGGAGTTCCATACCGATGACACGGCCCATGCCCCACAGCTGGGTCTGCACGGGAGCGGTCGTCACCTCCTCCGGTCCGGTCTGCACCGCGCCCCGGGTCAGCAGCCACAGCGGGGCGTCGACGCCGGTCCGGCGCAGCGCCTGGACGAGGTCGACCGTCGCGGCGGTGCCGCGCGGGATCCACGGGTACGCCGGGTCGTGGCCCTCCTCCAGCGCCAGCAGGGACACCACGCCGGACACGGGGCCGGTGACGGCCTGGTCGAGGGTCTCGACGCCGGTCCGGACGACCTGCGCGCCGTGGTCGGCCAGGGTGCGGGCGCACGCGTCGGCCACGTCCCCCTCGCCGACGAGCAGCCAGGTGCCGGACAGGGCCGGTACGGCGGCCGGGTCCGCGTCCGCGGGCTGCCAGCGGATCCGGTAGCGCCAGTCGTCGACGCCCGCCGCGCCCGCCGGCCGGGCCGGGGCCGCCGGCCAGTACCGCTGGCGCTGGAAGGCGTAGGTCGGCAGCTCGACCGCCGGCCCGCCGCCGAGCACCGCCGCCCAGTCGACGGCCGCGCCGCCCGTGTACGCCTCGGCGAGCGAGGTCAGCAGGCGCTCGGCGCCGCCCTCGTCGCGGCGCAGGGTGCCCACCACGGTCGGGGAGCGGTCCTCCAGGCTGTCGGCGATCGCCGGGGTCAGCACCGGGTGCGGGGAGACCTCCAGGAACACGCCGTGTCCGGCCTCGCCGAGGATGCGTACGGCACGGTCGAACTCGACCGTCTCGCGCAGGGAGGCGTACCAGTACGCCGGGTCCAGCTCCGGGCCCGAGAGCCACTCGCCGGTCAGCGCGGAGATCATCGGGACCTGCACCTCGCGGGGGGCGATGCCCTGGAGCACGGCGAGGATCTCCTCGCGCAGCTCGTCCACGTGCGCGCTGTGCGAGGCGTAGTCGACCGGGATCATCCGGGCACGCGGGAACTCCCCGCAGGAGTCGGCGAGTTCGCGCAGCGCGTCGGCGTCACCGGAAACCACCGTCGCCGACGGGCCGTTCACGGCCGCGATGGAAAGGCGGGTGCCGTACGGGGCGATCCGCGCCCGGACGCCGTCCACCGGCTCGGCGATCGACAGCATCCCGCCACGACCAGCCAGCACCTTCAGGGTCTTGCTCCGCAGAGCCACCACCTTGGCGGCGTCATCGAGGGACAGGATCCCCGCGACGGCCGCAGCGGCAATCTCACCCTGCGAGTGACCCACCACAGCGTCCGGTGCGACACCCGCCGCCTCCCACACCGCAGCCAGCGAGACCATCACGGCCCACAGCGCCGGCTGCACCACATCGGCGGCCTCGAAACCGTGAAGGCCCGCCAGCACATCGTCCAACTGCCAGTCCACATAAGGCGCCAGAGCCGCAGCACACTCCGCCAGCCGCGCCGCGAACACCGGCGACGAAGCGGCCAGCTCACGCCCCATCCCGACCCACTGGCTCCCCTGCCCCGGGAAGACGAAGACCGTCCGCCCGGCGCCGCCGGAGGCCACCGACCCGGTCACCACACCCGCCGCGGGCTGTCCCGTGGCCACCGCCGCGAGACCCGCCGCGAGCTCACTCCGCTCGCCGCCCAGCACCACCGCACGCCGCTCGAAGGCCGACCGCGTCGTGGCCAGCGACCACGCGACGTCGCCCACCGGCAGCTCCGGCCGTGCCACCACGTGCTCGCGCAGCCGGCCCGCCTGACCGGCCAGCGCGGTCGCGTTGCGGCCCGACACCACCCAGGCCGACGCCGCCGTCGGCAGGACGGGCGCCGGGCGCTCCTCGTCCGGCGTCGGCTCCTCGTTCACCGCCGGCTCCCCGGCCGTCGGCGCGGGCGCCTCCTCCAGGATCACGTGGACGTTCGTCCCGCTCGCGCCGAACGCCGACACACCCGCCCGGCGCACCCGCTCGCCCGCCGGCCACTCCACCGGTTCCTGGAGCAGCCGGACGTTCCCCGAGGCCCAGTCGACGTGCGAGGTCGGCTCCCCGGCGTGCAGGGTCCTGGGCAGGGTGCCGTGCCGCAGGGCGAGCACCATCTTCATCACGCCGCCGACGCCGGCGGCCTGCTGGGCGTGGCCGATGTTGGACTTGAGCGAGCCGAGCCACAGCGGCCGGTCCTCGTCGCGGCCCTGTCCGTAGGTGGCCAGCAGGGCGCCGGCCTCGATCGGGTCGCCCAGCTCCGTGCCCGTCCCGTGCGCCTCGACCGCGTCGACCTCGGAGGCCGTCAGGCGGGCGTCGGCGAGGGCGGCCCGGATGACCCGGCGCTGCGCGGGCGCGCTGGGCGCCGTCAGGCCGTTCGACGCGCCGTCCTGGTTCATCGCGCTGCCGCGGATGACCGCCAGGACGCGGTGGCCGTTGCGGCGGGCGTCCGACAGGCGCTCCAGCAGGACGAGTCCGGCGCCCTCGCCCCAGCCGGTGCCGTCGGCGTCCTCCGAGAACGGCTTGCAGCGTCCGTCGGAGGCGAGGCCCTGCTGGCGGGCGAAGTCGGCGAACATCACCGGGGTGGACATCACCATCACGCCGCCGGCGAGGGCGAGCGAGCATTCGCCCGTGCGCAGCGAGCGGGCCGCCAGGTGGACGGCGGCCAGCGAGGAGGAGCAGGCCGTGTCGACGGTCACGGCGGGCCCGTTCAGGCCCAGGGTGTAGGAGACCCGGCCGGAGAGCACGCTGATCGCGCTGCCGGTGACCAGGTGGCCCTCGTCGTGGCCGTGTTCGCGCGCGTACCAGTCGTAGCCGGACGCGCTGGCGCCGACGAACACGCCGGTGTGCGAGCCGCGCAGGGCGCGCGGGTCGAGTCCGGCGTGCTCCAGGGTCTCCCAGGCGACCTCCATCACGAGGCGCTGCTGGGGGTCCATCGCGAGGGCCTCGCGCGGGCTGATGCCGAAGAAGCCGGGGTCGAACTCGGCCGCGTCGGGGAGGAAGCCGCCGCGGGTCTCGTAGCCGTGGGCGGCCGCCTCGCCCGGGTCCCAGCCGCGGTCGGCGGGGAAGTCGCCGACCGCGTCGGTGCCGGTGGCGACCAGGTTCCAGAGCTCGTCCGGCGTGCGCACGCCGCCCGGGTAGCGGCAGCCCATGCCGACGACGGCGATGGGCTCGCCGGTCACGGTCTCCAACTCGCGGACGCGCTCGCGGCTCTCGTGCAGCTCGGCCGTGACGCGCTTCAGGAAGTACCGGAGCTTGTCCTCGCTCACGCGTTCCACCTCGGGGTGCTCGGGCTGTGGGTACTCGGTCTGGGCAGCGCTCGGGCGGCCCGCGGGAGGGTCGGCGGTACGGTCATTCGATGCCGAACTCCTTGCCCAGGAGGTCGAAGACCTCGTCGTCGTCCGCGGCGGCGAGGCGCTCGGAGACGTCCTGGCCGGCGGCGGTGCCGGCGCCGTTGCCGACGCCGGTGGCGGGGCCGCCGGCGCGGCGCTGGAGTCGTTGCCACTTGGCGCTCAGTGCGGCGAGCTGCGCCGCGACGGCCTCCTCGTCCCCGTCCGTCCCGTCGCCGTCCTCGCCGAGCCGGTCCAGCAGGCCCGACAACGAGGCGTCCAGCCGGTCGAGTCGGGTGCGTACGGAGTCCGGGCCGGCGCCGAGCTCGCGCAGCAGGTGCGCGGCGAGGGCGGCGGACGTCGGGTACTCGAAGACGACGGTGGAGGGCAGGGTGACGCCGGTGGCGGCGGCGAGCCGGTCGCGCAGTTCGATGGCGGTCAGGGAGTCGAAGCCGAGGTCCCGGAAGGCGCGTTCGGCGTCGATGTCGGCGGTGCTCCCGTGCGAAAGCACCAGGGCCGCCTGGGCGCGCACCAGGTCCGTCACCGCGGCCGGCCGGCGGGCGGCGGGCAGGGCGAGGACGGTGCGGGCGAACTCGGGTGCCGTGCCGCCGTCGGCCGGGCCGGCCGGTTCGGCCGCCGGGGCGGCCGCTTCCGGCAGGTCGGCGAGCAGCGGGCTCGGGCGGTGCAGGGTGAAGGCGGGCGCGAAGGTCCGCCAGTCCACGTCGGCGATGGTGACGAGCGCGTCGCGCCCGTCCATGGCCTGGCCGAGCGCCCGGACGGCGGTGCCCGGGTCCAGGACGCCCAGGCCGTGCCGGACGGAGGACCGGGCGCCGGCGCCGCCGTCGGCCCAGGGGCCCCAGGCGACCGAGGTGGCGACCTGTCCGCGGGCGCGGCGCTGCTCGGCGAGGGCGTCGACGAAGGCGCTGCCCGTGGCGTAGCCGGGCACCAGGGCGCTGCCCCAGGTCGCGGCGACGGAGGAGAACAGGACGAAGTCGTCCAGGTCGAGGTCGGCGGTCAGTTCGTCGAGCCAGCGGGCGCCGGCCGACCGGGCGCCGGCGACGTCGGCGAGTTCCCGTGCCGTGGTGTCGGCGACGGCGGTGGCCTGTCCGGCGCCGACGGCGTGCACGACGCCGCGCAGGGCGGGGCCGCCGTCGGCGGTGATCTGCCGTAGCAGGCCGCCGAGTTCGGCGCGCCGGGTGGTGTCGCAGGCGGCGATGGACAGGGCGGCGCCGGAGGCGGCGACGTCGGCGGCGAGCCGGGCGACGTCGGCGGTCAGCGGTTCGCCGGCGGCGAGGACGACGCGTTCGGCGCCGCGCCCGGCGAGCCAGCGGCCGACCTCGGCGCCGATGGCGCCGGTGCCGCCGGTGACCAGGACGGTGCCGCGTCCGGGCCGGGGGGTGGCGGCGGCCGCGGCGGCGCGGACCAGGCGGCGGGCCAGGATGCCCTGCGGGCGCAGGGCCGTCTGGTCCTCGGCGACGGCGCCGGACAGCAGGGCGGCGAGCCGGGTGCCGGTGCGGTCGTCCCAGGCGCCGGCGGGCGGCAGGTCGACCAGTCCGCCCCAGTGCCCGGGGTGTTCGAGGCCGGCGACCCGGCCCAGTCCCCAGACCTGGGCCTGGGCGGGGCTGCCGCTCTCGCCGGGGCCGGTGGCCACGGCGCCGGAGGTGAGCACCCACAGCGGGGTGCCGGGGGCGCCGGCGCCGAGCTGCTGGATGAGGTCGAGGGTGGCGGCCACGCCCCGGGTCATGGTCGGGTGCCCCTGGTCCGGGGACTCGTCCAGGGCGAGCAGGGAGACCACGCCGGCGGGCGCCGGGTGGGCGGCGAGGGCGGTGCGGTCGGCGTCCGGCAGGGTGCGGACGTCGGTGGCGCCGTGCTCGGCCAGGGCGCGGGCGACCTTCCGGGCGGTCTCCGGGTCGGCGGCCGCGCCGACCAGCAGCCAGCTGCCGGTCAGTTGCGGGGGCGCGGGGTGCTCGGCGGTCCGGGTCCAGGTGATCCGGTAGCGCAGGCCGGTCAGCGCGTCGTCGGGCGCGGGGGCGGCGGGCCGGGCCGGTTCGGGCCAGTAGCGGCTGCGCTGGAAGGCGTAGGTGGGCAGGTCGACGAGGGTGCCGGGGCCGTGCACGGCCGCCCAGTCGACGGGTGCGCCGGCCACGTAGGCGGTGGCGAGCGAGGTGAGCAGGCGGCGGGCGCCGCCGTCCTGGCGCCGCAGCGTGCCGGTGACGACCGCGGCCTCGCCGAGGGTGTCCCGGACGGCGCCGGTCAGCGCGGGGTGCCCGGACACCTCGACGAACACCCGGTGCCCGCTGTCGCCGAGGGTCCGTACGGCCCGTTCGAACTCGACGGTGCCGCGCAGGCTCGCGTACCAGTAGTGGGCGTCCAGCTCCCGGCCGTCCTGCCACTGCCCGGTGTACGCGGAGACCAGCGGGACGTCGGCCGCGCGGGGCTCGATGCCGGCGAGCACGGCGAGGATCTCCTCGCGCAGCTCCTCCACCTGGGGGCTGTGCGAGGCGTAGGCGATCGGGACGCGGGTGGTGCGGCAGGTGGGCGGGCAGGCGGCGGCGAACTCGTCGAGCGCGTCGGGGTCGCCGGAGACCACGCAGGAGCGGGGGCCGTTGACGGTGGCGAGCGCGAGCCGTCCCTCGAAGCCGGCGAGCCGTTCGCGCACCGTGTCGGCGGGCTCGGCGACGGAGAGCAGGCCGCCGCGTCCGTCCAGGGTGCGCAGGGCCCGGCTGCGCAGGGCGGCGACCTTCGCGCCGTCCTCCAGGGTGAGGGCGCCGGCGACGGTCGCCGCGGCGATCTCGCCCAGGGAGTGGCCGACGACCGCGTCCGGGGAGACCCCGGCGGCCTGCCAGACGGCCGCCAGCGCCACCGAGACCGCCCAGACGGCGGGTTGGAGCACGTCGGCGGCGAGGAAGTCGTGCTCGCCGGCCAGCACGTCCGCGAGGTCCCAGTCGACGTACGGGGCGAGGGCCCGGGCGCACTGGTCCAGCCGGTCGCGGAAGACCGGTGAGACCTCGGCGAGTTCGCGGCCCATGCCGATCCACTGGCTGCCGTGGCCGGGGAAGACGAACACGGTGCGGCCGGTGCCGCCGGGCGCGACGGAGCCGGTGACGGCGTCGGGCGAGGACTGTCCGGTGGCCACCGCCGCGGCGGCGGGCAGCAGTTCGGCGTGGTCGGCGCCCAGCAGCACGGCGCGGTGGTCGTGCGGCGGGCGGGTGGTGGCGAGCGACCAGGCCACGTCGCCGACCGGCAGGTCGGGGCGGGCCAGCGCGGACTCGCGCAGCCGGCCCGCCTGGGCGGCGAGGGCGCGCGGGTCGCGGGCGCCGACCGGCCAGGCGACCGGTCCGCCGGTCAGCACCGGGGCGGGGCCGGCGTCCGTCGCGTCCGGCGTCGCGGGCGCGGGCCGGGCGGGGGCCTCCTCGATGATGACGTGGGCGTTGGTGCCGCTGACGCCGAAGCTGGAGACGCCGGCCCGGCGGGGCCGCTCGCCGTCCGGCGCCCAGGCGACGGGCCGCTGCAGCAGGGCGACGTGCCCGGCGGTCCAGTCGACGTGCGGGGTCGGGGTGTCGGCGTGCAGGGTGCGCGGCAGCTGTCCGTACCGCAGGGCCAGGACGATCTTCATGATCCCGGCGACGCCGGCGGCGGCCTGGGTGTGGCCGATGTTGGACTTCACCGAGCCCAGCCACAGCGGCCGGTCGGCGGGCCGGTCCTGGCCGTAGGTGGCGAGCAGGGCCTGGGCCTCGATCGGGTCGCCGAGTTCGGTGCCGGTGCCGTGCGCCTCGACGGCGTCCACGTCGGCGGCGGTGAGGCCGGCGCCGGCCAGCGCGGCGCGGATCACCCGCTGCTGGGAGGGGCCGCTGGGGGCGGTGAGCCCGTTGGAGGCGCCGTCCTGGTTGACGGCGCTGCCGCGGACCACGCCGAGCACCTGGTGGCCGTTGCGGTGGGCGTCGGAGAGCCGTTCGACCGCGAGGACGCCGACGCCCTCGGCCATGCCCATGCCGTCGGCGCCCTCGCCGAAGGCCTTGCACCGGCCGTCGGCGGCCAGGCCGCGCTGCTGGGAGAAGCCGACCAGGTCGCGCGGGGTGGGCATCACGGTGACGCCGCCGACCAGGGCGAGGTCGCACTCGCCGGCCCGCAGCGCCTGGGCGGCGGAGTGCAGGGCGACCAGCGAGGAGGAGCAGGCCGTGTCGACGGTGAACGCCGGGCCCTCCAGGCCGAGGAGGTAGGAGACCCGGCCGGACAGCACACTGGTGGCGGTGCCGATCATGGCCTGGCCCTCCAGGCGGTGGTCGGCGTGGCCGGCGGCGCGGGCGGTGAGGTGGTCGTAGCCGGAGCCGAAGCCGCCGACGAACACGCCGGTACGGCTGCCGCGCAGGCCGGTGGGGTCGATGCCGCCGCGTTCCAGGGTCTCCCAGACGACCTCCAGCAGCAGCCGCTGCTGCGGGTCCATGGTGACCGCCTCGCGCGGGCTGACGCCGAAGAACCCGGCGTCGAACTCGGCGGCCTCGTGCAGGAACCCGCCCTCGCGGGCGTAGAAGGTGCCGGGCCGTTCGGCGGTGGGGTCGTAGAGCGCGGCGAGGTCCCAGCCCCGGTCGGTGGGCAGGCCGGTGACGGCGTCCTGTCCGGCGTCGAGCAGCTGCCACAGCTGCTCGGGGGTGTGGATGCCGCCGGGCAGGCGGCAGCCCATGGCGACGATCGCGACCGGGTCGGCGAGCGGGTCCGCGCCGGTGGCGCGCGGTGCGGCCGGGGCGGCGGTGTCCGGTCCGCCGCCGACCAGCCGGGTGCGCAGGTGCGCGGCGAGCACCTGCGGGTCCGGGTAGTCGTACAGCAGGGTGGCGGGCAGCGGCAGGCCGGCGGCGGTGCTGAGCCGGTTGCGCAGTTCGACGGAGGTGAGGGAGTCCAGGCCGAGTTCGCTGAAGGCGCGGCCGGGCTCGACGTCGGCGGCCGAGGCGTACCCCATCACGGTGGCGGCCTCGTCCCGGACCAGGTCGCAGAGCAGGCGGTCCTGCGCCTCGGCGGAGGTCAGCGCCGACAGCCGGACGGCCAGCGGGTGCTCCGGCTCGGCGGCGCGCGGCGCCGGGTTCGCGGCGTCGGCCGCGTCGGCGGCCCGGATCTCGGGCAGGTCGCGCATCAGCGGGGCGCGGCGCAGCTGTTCGGGGCCGCGGGCGGTGGCCATCGCGGCGAAGTCGACGGCCATCAGCGACAGTACGGCCAGCCGGGGGTCGGGGTCCTCGACGGCGGCGGCGAGGGCGCGGACCGCGTCCTCGGGCTCCATCAGGACCTCCCACTTGTTGCGGGCGAGCCGTCGGCGGGCGCCTTCGCTGGCCTGGCCGACGCCGCCGCCCGCCCACGGGCCCCAGGCCAGCGAGGTGGCGGGCAGGCCGCGGGCGCGGCGCTGCTCGGCGAGGGCGTCCAGGTAGGCGTTGGCGGCGGCGTAGTTGCCCTGGCCGCCGTTGCCGAAGGTGGCGGAGATGGAGGAGCAGAGGACGAAGGCGTCGAGGTCCAGGTGGGCGGTCAGCTCGTCGAGGTGGGCGGCGCCGCCGGCCTTGCCGTCGAAGGTGCGGGCCAGGCGGGCGGCGTCCAGGCGGTCCAGGACGCCGTCGTCCAGGGCGCCGGCGGCGTGCAGCACGGTGGACAGGGCCGGTCCGGTGGCGGCGACGCGGTCGAGCACGGCGGCGAGCGCGGGGCGGTCGGCGGTGTCGCAGGCGAGGACGTCCACGGCGGCGCCGGCGGCGGCGAGTTCGGCGGCGAGCGCGGCGGTGCCGGCGGTGGCGGGGCCGGAGCGGCTGGTGAGGACGAGGCGGCGGGCGCCGCGCTCGCGGGCGAGCCAGCGGGCGGCGTGGCCGCCGATGTGGCCGGTGCCGCCGGTGACGAGGACGGTGCCGCGGGGGGCGAGCGGCCGCCGGTCGGCGGGGCGGGGCGGCCTGGGGGCGTGGGCGAGGCGGCGGGGCCGCAGGCCGTCGGCGCGCAGCGCGACCTCGTTCTCGTCGCGGGCGGCGAGGACGGCGGCCAGGCGGGCGGCGGCCCGCTCGTCCCACTGCCCGGGCAGGTCGACCAACCCGCCCCAGCGGTCGGGGTGTTCGGCGGCGACGGTGCGGCCCAGGGCCCAGACGGGGGCCTGCTGCGGGTCGGCGGCGCCGGTGCCGGGGTCGGTGGTGACGGCGCCGGCGGTCAGCAGCCACAGCGGGGCGGGGACGGCGGCGTCGCCGAGGGCCTGGACCAGGGCCAGGGTGGCGGCGAGGCCGCGGGCCACGGCGGGGTGGGCGGCGAGCGGGGCGGTGTCGAGGGCGAGCAGGGAGAGCACGCCGGCGGGCCGGGCGCCGTCCAGTGCGGCGGTGAGCCGGCGCGCGTAGTCGGCGCGGTCGGCCTCGGCGGTGTCCAGCTCGACGGTGACGGTCCGGGCGCCGCGCTCGGCGAGGGCCGCGGCGCAGGGGTGGACGGGGTGTCCGGCGGGGGTGGGCACCAGCCAGGTGCCGGTGAGCAGCGCGGGGGCGGGCTCGGGGGCGTGGGCCCACTCGGCGAGGAAGCGCCAGTCGTCGGTGGGGTCGGCGGCCGGGCCGTGGGCGGCGGGGGCGGCCGCGGCCGAGCGGGCCGGCGGCCAGAAGCGGCGGTGCTGGAAGGCGTAGGTCGGCAGTTCGACGCGCCGCGCGGCGTCCCGGACGTCGGCGGGGGCGGGCAGCACGGCGGTCCAGTCGACGGGCAGGCCGTGGACGTAGGCGGTGCCGATCGAGCGCAGCAGCCGGTCCGCGCCGTCGTCGTCGCGGCGCAGCGTGTCGATCACCAGCGGGTCGGGCAGGTCGGTGCGGGCGGCCAGCGTCTCCTGGACGGCCGGCAGCAGCACCGGGTGGGCGGAGACCTCGACGAAGGTGCGGTGGCCGGTGGCGGCGAGGGCTTCGACGGCCTCGGCGAAGCGGACGGTCTGCCGGACGTTGGCGTACCAGTACCGCGGCCCCAGCTCCTCGCCGTCCACCAGCCGTCCGTGGACGGTGGAGAACAGCGGGACGGCGGCTGGGCGCGGCCGGATGTCGGCCAGCAGCCGCGGCAGGGTCTCCGCCAGCGGCTCGCACAGCCGGGAGTGCGCCACGAAGTCGGTGACGGGCACGCGCCAGCGCATCGCCTTGCGCTTGCGCAGCACGCGTTCGAACTCGACGAGCGCGTCGGGTTCGCCGGAGACGACGGTCGTGGCGGGGGCGTTGACGGCCGCGACGGCGAGCCGGTCGCCGAAGGGTTCCAGGAGTTCGCGCACCAGCTCGACGGGCAGCACCACGGAGAGCATGCCGCCCTCGACGCCGAGGCCGGTCAGCGCGGCGGCGCGGACGGCGACGATCCGGGCGGCGTCCTCCAGGGTGAGCGCGCCGGCGACGGTGGCGGCGGCGATCTCGCCCTGGGAGTGGCCCACCACCGCGTCGGGGACGACGCCGGCCGCCTCCCAGACGGCGGCGAGCGAGACCATCACGGCCCACAGCAGCGGCTGCATGACGGCGGCGCCGTCGGGTGCGGGGGCGTCGGGCTCGCCCGCGAGCACGGCGTGCGGGTCCCAGTCGACGTACGGGCGCAGGGCCCGCGCGCACGCGGCGAACCGGGCGGCGAACACCGGCGACTGCGCGGACAGCCGTCGGCCCATGCCCTCCCACTGGCTGCCCTGGCCGGGGAAGACGAACACCGTCCGGTCCTCGCGGGCGGCGCTCTCGCCGGTGAGGGCGTGCTCGGTGTCCTGGCCGGTCATCAGGGCGGCCAGGCCCCGGCCGAGTCCGGCGGGGTCGGCGCCGACGACCACGGCGCGGTGCTCGAAGGGGCTGCGGGTGGTGGCGAGCGCCCGGGCCACGGCGGCGGGCGGCGGGGTGTCGGCGGCGAGGGCGTACGCGTGCAGGCGGCCGGCCTGCGCGGCCAGGGCGTCCCGGCCGCGGGCGCTGACCGGCCAGGCGGTGACGTCCGTACCGGCGGCGAGCAGCGGCGGTCCGGCCGGGGCGGCCGGGTCGTCCTGCGGCGGGTCGGCGGGGGCGGGGAGGTGTTCGGGGGCCTGTTCGATGAGGACGTGCACGTTGGTGCCGCTCATGCCGAACGCGGAGACACCGGCGCGGCGCGGCGCGTCCTGCGGGGTCGTCCAGGGCCGCTGCTCGGTCAGCAGCCGTACGGCGCCGGACTCCCAGTCGATCTCCCGGGACGGCTCGTCCGCGTGCAGGGTGCGCGGCAGCGTGCCGTGCCGCATGCCGAGGACCATCTTGACGAGGCCCGCGAGGCCGGCGGCGGTCTGGGTGTGGCCGATGTTGGACTTGGCGGAGCCGAGCCACAGCGGCCGGTCGGCGGGGCGGTCCCGGCCGTAGGTGGCCAGCAGGGCGTGGGCCTCGACGGGGTCGCCGAGGGGGGTGCCGGTGCCGTGCGCCTCGACCGCGTCGATCTGGTCGGGGGTGAGGCCCGAGGCGTCCAGGGCGGCGCGGATCACGCGCTGCTGGGAGAGTCCGCTGGGGGCGGTGAGGCCGTTGGAGGCGCCGTCCTGGTTGATGGCGGTGCCCCGTACGACGGCCAGCACGGGGTGGCCGAGGCGCCGTGCGTCGGAGAGCCGTTCGACGGCGATGGTCGCGGCGCCCTCGGACAGGCCCATGCCGTCGGCTCCGGCGGCGAAGGGCTTGCAGCGGCCGTCGGGGGCGAGGCCGCGCTGCCGGGAGAAGCCGACCAGCTGGCTGGGGGTGGACATCACCATCACGCCGCCGACCAGGGCGAGTTCGCACTCGCCCGCGCGCAGCGCCCGGCCGGCCAGGTGCAGGGCGACCAGGCCGGAGGAGCAGGCGGTGTCGATGGTGAGGGCGGGGCCCTCCAGGCCGAGGGCGTAGGCGACGCGGCCGGAGATGATGCTGCTGGAGTGGCCGGTGACGAGGTACCCCTCGGCGGCCGGGTCGCCGTCGGCCAGGCCGTCGCCGTAGCCGGTCAGGGTGGCGCCGGCGAAGACGCCGACGGGGGTGCCGCGCAGCGATTCGGGGGCGATGCCGGCGCGTTCGAGGGCTTCCCAGGAGGTCTCCAGCAGCAGGCGCTGCTGGGGGTCCATGGCGAGGGCCTCGCGCGGGTTGATGCCGAAGAAGGCGGCGTCGAAGTCGGGGGCGTCGTGCAGGAAGCCGCCGCGGTGGGTGACGGACTTGCCCTGGCGGGCGGGGTCGGGGTCGTAGAGGTCCGGGTCCCAGCCGCGGTCGGTGGGCAGGCCGCCGATCACGTCGGCGCCGGAGGCCAGCAGGCCCCAGTACTGGTCGGGGGTGGTGACGCCGCCGGGGAACCGGCAGCCGATGCCGACGATGGCGAGCGGCTCGTCGGGGTCGGCGGCGGCGCCGTCCCGGGCGGGCGCGGCGGCGTCGGTGCCGGCGCCGGTGCCGAGGGCCGTCGCGGCGAGGTGGGCGCCGAGCGAGGCCGGGGTGGGGTGGTCGAAGACGATCGTGGACGGCAGCCGCAGGCCGGTGGCCGTGGCCAGCCGCTTGCGCAGTTCGACGGCGGTCAGCGAGTCGAAGCCCAGATCGCGGAAGGCGCGCTGGCCGGCGATGTCGCCCGCGTCGCGGTGGCCGAGGACGGCCGCCGCGTGGGAGCGGACCAGGTCGGTGGCCAGGCGCTCCTGCTCGGGGGTGCCGGCGGCGCCGGCCAGGGCGCGGGCGAAGTCGTTCCCGCTGGTGTCCGCGCCGTCGGCGGCGGCCGTGGGCGCACCGGTGGCGGCCGCGCCGCCGTCGAGGGCCCGGCGGGCGGCGGGGATGCGGTCCAGCAGGGCGCTGCGGCGGGCCGCGGTGAACACCGGCGCGAAGTCGTCCCAGGCCATGTCGGCGAGGGCGAGGTAGGGGCCGGTGGCGCCGGCTCCGTCGGCGAGGACGCGGCCGAGCACGTCCAGCGCGCGGTCCGGGTCCAGGAACCGGGTGCCCTGGCGGCGCAGCACGTCGCCGGTGATGGTGGCCGGCCCGTGCGGGCCGAAGGCGTCCGGTGCCGTCCAGTCGCGGGTGTCCCACACGCCCCAGCCGAGCGAGAGCGCGCCGGCGCCGCGTGCCGCGCGCCGTTCGGCGAGCGCGTCGAGGTGGGCGTTGGCGGCGGCGTAGGCGCCGTGCTCGGCGCTGCCCCAGGCGGCGGCGATCGACGAGAAGAGGACGAACTCGTCGGCGTCGGCGACCAGTTCGTCGAGGTGGTCGGCGCCGGCCGCCTTGCCGGCCAGGGAGGCGGCCAGGCCCTCGGGGTCGGTGTCGTCGAGGCGGGTGAGGTGGAAGGCGTTGGCCGCGTGCAGCACGGTGGACAGCCGCGGGCCGGTGGCGGCGACGCGGTCGAGCAGGGCGGCGAGCGCGGAGCGGTCGGCGAGGTCGCAGGCGAGCACGTCGACGGCGGTGCCGGCCTCGGCGAGGGCGGCGGCGTGGGCCGCGAGCCGCGGGCCCGGCCCGGAGCGGGTGGGCAGCACGAGGCGCGCGGCGCCGCGGCCGGCCAGCCAGGCGGTCAGGTGCGGGCCGATGGAGCCGGTGGCGCCGGTGACGAGCACCGTGCCGCGCGGGGACCAGCCGCCGTCCGGCCCGGCCGGGCCGGGGGCGGTGCGGGGTGCGTGGACCAGCCGCCGGGCGAAGGCCCCGGCGCGGCGCAGCGCCACCTGGTCCTCGGCGCCGTCGGCGAGCACGGCGGCCAGCCGGGCGGCGGCCCGCTCGTCCCACTGCTCGGGCAGGTCGACCAGTCCGCCCCAGCGGTCGGGGTGCTCCAGCGCGGCGACCCGGCCGAGCCCCCAGACCTGGGCCTGGACGGGGGCGGGCGGGGCGTCGTCGGCGGCGACCCGGACGGCGCCGCGGGTGAGCGCCCAGAGCGGGGCGTCGACTGCGGCGTCGCCGAGGGCCTGCACCAGGGCCAGGGTGGCGGCGGTGCCGTGCGGGACGGCGGCGGTTGCGGGCGGGGCAGCGGGTGCGCCGGGCAGCGGCCGGGGGTCCAGCGCGAGCAGCGACAGCACGCCGGCCGGCTTCGCGGGCGCCCCGGGGAGGGCGGCGAGCGCGGCCGTGAGCTCGGCGGCGAGCGCCTCGCGCAGCACCGCGTCGGTGCGCAGCACGACGGCCTCGGCGCCGTGCGCGGTCAGGGCCTCGACGTGCCGGGCCGGGTCGCTGTCCTCGCGGGCGACGACCAGCCAGGTCCCGCTCAGGGCGGGGGCGGTGGGGCCGAGCGGCTCCCAGGCCGTGCGGTAGCGCCAGCCGTCCTCGGCGGCGGTGACCGCCGCCTGCGGCGCGGCCTCGACCCGGCGGGGCCAGTAGCGGCCGCGCTGGAAGGCGTAGGTGGGCAGGTCGGCCCGCTCGGCGCGGGGCAGGACGGCGGTCCAGTCCACGGGCACGCCGTGGGCGTACGCCTCGCCGAGGGAGGCGAGCAGCCGCGCGGCGCCGCCGTCGTCGCGGCGCAGCGTGCCGACGACCACGGGGTCGCGGTCCGCCAGTTCCTCGCCGACGGCCATGGCCAGCACGGGGTGCGGGGACACCTCGACGAAGGTGTCGTAGCCGTCGTCGCCGAGCGTGCGCACGGCGCGGGCGAACTCGACGGTCTCGCGCAGGCTGGCGTACCAGTAGGCGGGGTCGAGCTCCGGCCCGGCGAGCCGGCGGCCGTCCATCGCGGAGACCATCGGGATCCGGGCCGTACGGGGCTCGATCCCCTCCAGGGCGGCGGTGACGTCCTCGCGCAGCTCCTCGACGTGGGCGCTGTGCGAGGCGTAGTCCACCGGCAGGACGCGGGTGCGCACGTCGGGGTGGAGCGCGGCCAGCTCGTGCAGCGCGTCCGGGTCGCCGGCGACCACCGTGGCGGACGGGCCGTTGACGGCCGCGACCGACAGGCGCTCCCCGAACGGCTCCAGCCAGCCGCGGACGGTGTCGGCCGCGCCGTCGACGGCCATCATCCCGCCGCGCCCGGCGAGGGCGGTCAGGGTCCGGCTGCGCAGGGCGACGACCTTGGCGGCGTCCGCCAGGGACAGGCTCCCGGCGACGACGGCGGCGGCGATCTCGCCCTGGGAGTGGCCCACCACCGCGTCGGGGACGACGCCGGCCGCCTCCCAGACCGCGGCCAGCGAGACCATCACGGCCCACAGCGCGGGCTGCACGACGTCGGCGGCCTCGAAGCCGTGAAGGCCCGCCAGCACATCGTCCAACTGCCAGTCCACGTACGGCGCGAGGGCCTCGGCGCACTCGGCCAGCCGGGCCGCGAACACCGGCGAGGCCTCGGCCAGCTCGCGGCCCATGCCGACCCACTGGCTGCCCTGGCCTGGCAGGACGAAGACCGTCCGGCCGGTGCCCTCGGCGCGGGTCTGCCCGGTCACGACGTCCGCGGCGGGCTCCCCGGCGGCGAGCGCGGCCAGGCCCCCGGCCGACTCCGGGTCCAGCAGCACGGCGCGGTGCTCGAAGGCGGTCCGGGTGGTGGCGAGCGACCAGGCCACCTCGGCGGCCCGCGCCCCGGGGCAGGTGGCGAGGTGGGCGGAGAGCTTGCGGGCCTGCGCGGCCAGCGCCTGCGGGGTGCGCCCGGACAGCACCCAGGCGCTCGACCCGGGCAGGACGGCCGGGGCGGCGGCCCGCGCCGGCTCCGCGGCCGGGGCCTGCGGCTCGGGCGCGTCCTCCAGCACCAGGTGGGCGTTGGTGCCGCTGATGCCGAACGCCGAGACGGCCGCGCGCCGGGGGGTGTCGTCCGCGGGCCGGGGCCAGTCCACCGGCCGCTGCAGCAGCCGCATCCGGCCGGCCGTCCAGTCGACGTACTCCGAGGGCCGCTCGGAGTGCAGGGTGCGGGGCAGCACGCCGTGCCGCAGCGCCATCACCATCTTGATCACACCGGCGACACCGGCCGCGGCCTGGGTGTGGCCGATGTTGGACTTCACCGAGCCCAGCCACAGCGGCCGGTCGTCGGCGCGGCCCGCCGCCTGCCCGTAGGTCTCCAGCAGGGCCTGGGCCTCGATCGGGTCGCCGAGCCGGGTGCCCGTCCCGTGCGCCTCCACGGCGTCCACGTCGGCCGCCGTCAGCTGGGCGTTGTCCAGGGCGGCCCGGATGACGACGCGCTGCGAGCTGCCGTTGGGCGCGGTCAGCCCGTTGGAGGCGCCGTCCTGGTTGACCGCGCTGCCGCTGATCACCGCCAGGACGGGGTGCCCGTAGCGGCGCGCGTCCGACAGCCGCTCCAGGACGACCATGCCGGCGCCCTCGCCCCAGCCCGTGCCGTCGGCGTCCGCCGAGAAGGGCTTGCAGCGGCCGTCGGCGGCCAGGCCCTGCTGGCGGGAGAACTCGCGGAACAGCACCGGCGAGGACATCAGGGTCGCGCCGCCCGCCAGGGCCAGATCGCACTCCTCGGCGCGCAGCGCCTGCACCGCCAGGTGCAGGGCGACCAGGGAGGAGGAGCAGGCGGTGTCCACCGTCACGGCGGGGCCGACCAGGCCGAGGGTGAAGGAGATCCGGCCGGAGAGCACGCTGTTGGCGGTGCCGGTCAGCAGGTGGCCGGTGGCCTCCGCGAAGTCCAGGCCGGCGTCGCTCCCGTAGGCCGCGGCGGAGGAGTAGACGCCCGTGAACACGCCGGTGCGGGAGCCGTGCAGGGTGGCCGGATCGATGCCGGCGCGCTCGACGGCCTCCCAGGAGGTCTCCAGCAGCAGCCGCTGCTGCGGGTCCATGGCGAGGGCCTCGCGCGGGCTGATCCCGAAGAAGGCGGCGTCGAACTCGGCCGCCTCGTACAGGAAGGCGCCCTCACGGGTGGTGGAGCCCGGCAGGTCGGGCGAGTCGTAGAGCCCCGCGGTGTCCCAGCCCCGGTCGGCGGGGAAGCCGGCGACGGCGTCGGCGCCGTCCGCGACCAGCCGCCACAGCGCCTCGGGGCTGTCGACGCCGCCGGCGTAGCGGCAGCCCATGCCGACGACGGCGATGGGCTCGTGCCTGAGCCGGTCCAGTTCCGTCCGGGTGCTGCGCAGTTTGGCCGTCACGACCTTGAGGTAGTCGCGAAGCTGCTGTTCGTCGGCCATGGCGGCCCTGCTCCCCCCGTAGTGAACTGCGAGTCGACGTGCTGACCGCGCGCGTGCACGACGAGCGCGGCCCTGCCACTGGAGTACGTGTTCTTCACGGTGCTGCCACCGCACCGCTCCCGCCGGGCGGGCGGGCACGCGGAAGACCGCGGCCGACCGCTCCTCGCGGCGGCCGCGCTCCTCCCCCGGTGCCCGGCGGTGCTGCGGCGCGGATCCCGCGCGCTTGCCGCGGGATCACTGCCCGGCTCCCGCGCGCCTGCCGCGGGAACGGCGCCCGGCTCCCGCGCGGTTGCTGCTCGGCCTCCGCGCAGGAGTCGGCCTCAGTCCCCGCGGGGCGGGGACGTGCGTGCCGTCAGGAGACGGCCTCGGCCGCCTCGTTGACGGCCTCCTCGCCGCCCTCGGCCGCGGCCGGCTGGGCGGGCACGCTCAGGCCCGGGACGGACAGGTCCGGGACGGCCTTGACGGCCTCGAAGCCGGCCTCGATGGCCTCGGCGAGCGTGGCCGTGACCCCGTCCTCGAATTCGATCCGGGTGACCGGGACGTCGGCGTTCGTCGGGAGGGTGTCGTCGACGAACGCGATGTCGGCGCGGCTCGCCTCCTTCAGGGTGACCTTCTCCTGATCGTTCACTTCTCGGTTCAGGACAAGCGAGAATCGGTGCGTCATGATTGGCCGCTCCTCTGGTGGATGCGAGATTATATTTCAGGCAAGGCGCAGGAATACTGCAGGCCGACTTCGACTTTATCGGCGGTCCGACAAAGGCACAAGATCCGACCGGAATTACGGCGGGGATTAGAAATCGATTAACGCCGACGGGAAATCAGCCGGTCCGGCCGAAACCCCCCGCGAAGCCATTCCCCCCGGCCGGCGCGGCACCCTTCGGGGAAACCCCCGGCGCAATGGCGGCCCGCTTCACCGGGACGGGCTCCTCACCGCGCTCCAGCCGCCGCCGCACATCGAGCGCCGTCGCGGGCGACACCCCGGCCGTCCTGGCCAACTGGCGCAGCGAGGCCTTCGGGTTCTCCCCGAGGAGCTCCGCCACGCGCAGCCGGCCGGCCGCGCCGTTCAACGGGCGGGACTTGCCGTCCCGGCCGATCCGGAATCCGGATTCCGCCACGGATTCCGACAGGCGCCGCAGCTCGGCAACGGTTCGCGCGCCAAGGCCGGTCGACTCCGCGACCGCCCGGTCGGACAGCGAGGGATGGGCCTGGAGGATCCGCAACGCCGCCTCGGCGCGCGCGGCCCGCTCCGCCGGCCGGCCGCCCCCGGAGGCCGTTTCGGATGCTCCGACCGGACCTCCCGGACCCCGGCCGCCATCCGCACCGACCGGAGTCGGAGCGGTGCGCAGGCGCTCCCCCATGCTGAACTCCCCCTTCAGAACACGCCGACCCAAGTCCCCATCGCGCCGGTACGACACCACCCGCGGAATCACCGGCAAATTGATTGCTTCATTCGCGGAACCCGGCAGCGGGATTCAGAGCCCAATCCTTCCGCCCCTACCCCCGCCCACCCCTCCGCGGCCGACCGGTGTTCAACTGCGACGCGACATCAGTTGAACACCCGACTGGCCCTCGCTGTCCAAACACCCCCCCGGGGTTCGATCAATATCGAAGCTTTCCGTTGATCATAGGCGCGGCTGTCACGGAAACGCAACACTTTCCTGACCCACCAATTCACGCCATTCCCTGCACCCACATCCATCACAACAGTCACGTCAGTCACATGAGTCACAGAAGCGGAATGCAACATGTCGAATTCCGTTTTCGCACGGTTCGGCCGGATGGTGCCGCCGGGCGCTTCTCCGCAGCTGGGGAGGTGTGGGACGGGCGCCGCGGGCCCGGGGGCCTGGAAACGCGCGCTGCCTCCCGCGCACGACGGGAGGCAGGCGGAAGGCGACGGGGCGGCAGGCGAGGGCAGGCAGGCGGTGACGGGGTGTGACGGGCAGGGCCGCCGGGGAAGGGCGGCCGTAGGCAAAGGCATTACCCGACGGCGGCCGGGCAACGGCCGATCGGCACACGTGGGGAGAGCGCCCGCTCGGCGGCGGGCCCGGTCGGGGGCGCGCAGGCCGAACCGGGCCGCGGGGGAAGGGCGGCCGGAGCGAGGGCGGTGGTGAGCAGGGGCTTGTAGGCGAAGGGGGTTCCGCGGGTGGCGG